>JAYTGA010000045.1:0-4214 GCA_043733905.1 Segetibacter sp. | reverse complement strand
TTTGCTGGCTTCCCTTTATTTCCTTCGTCCTATTTTTTCTTCCAGCAGCTTTCGGAGGTCACTAAGTTTGCTGGTTTCTTCCACTGCTTTTTTGGGAATCAGAAAAAATGATTTGCTGTCAAAATAAAGATGGATGAAATAAGGGCTTTCAATGTAGTTTGAAAATTTGCTCCATTCCCATGAGGTATATCCGCGGTCGTTTTCAATTCTTACCTGGTGTTCGCTCAGGGTCATTTTGAATGCATCTTTAAACGTGGTTGTGCGTTTGTAAACCGAATTGGGTAAAATGAACCAAAACGCCACCATCAACCCCATCCACAAAATGGAACTTAATAAAAAAGCCAGTGGCGACACCTTGTGAAAGTAAAACATTGCCGCCGAAAAAATAGCGAATACATTGACCAGTATCATTAAAATCCTGACTTCATTTCTGCCAATAAAATGATAGCGAAGTGCTTGTATCACTTGCTTTTTATCGTAATTGAAAAAGATTTGCATGAAAGTGTAAGTTGATGCTTCAAAAGTAATTCACTATTTCAACAACAGAAATTGTTACTTCAAAAAAGCAATAGGAGTTGAAAAATACAATAGCTGGATTAACAGCTTTTGGGCAATAAAAAACCGCAGGATTTTCTTTCAATTATCTGCGGTTTTTTTATTTAGTGACAGTTATTTATGCTTAACTAAATGCTTCTTTTATTTTTTCAAAAAAGCTTTTATCATTTTTATCAGGATGTGGCTTAAAGTTATTGCTGTCATTCAATTTTTCCAGCATTTCTTTCTCCTCACTGTTCACGTTTTGAGGAGTCCATACATTTACATGAATCAATTGATCGCCTTTTGAGTAGCCATTCACTTCGGGAAACCCTTTTCCTTTTAACCTAAAAATTTTGCCGCTTTGTGTGCCGGGAGGAATTTTTATTTTGGCTTTACCATCAATAGTTGGCACTTCCAGGTGGGTGCCAAACACTGCATCAGGAAATGTGATAAACAAATCGTAAGACACATTTAATCCCTCCCTGTGGAGTACAGAGTGGGCTTCTTCTTCTATCAAAATAATCAGGTCGCCGGGCATTCCGCCTCTTTCGCCTGCATTGCCTTTGCCACTCATGCTCAACTGCATTCCCTCCTGCACACCTGCGGGAATGTCAAGTGTGACTTGCTCTTCGCCATATACCTTGCCTTCGCCACGGCATACGTTGCATTTGGCGGTAATAGTGGTGCCTTCACCATTGCAGGTGGGACATGTGGTCACTGTTTGCATTTGGCCAAGAAACGTGTTCTGCACACGTTTTACCTGTCCGTTGCCCTGGCAGGTGCTACAAGTTTGTGTGCTTCCTTTGTCTTTTGCTCCTGATCCGCTACAAGTATTGCAAGAAACGTATTTTTTTACTTTAATCGTTTTAGAAACACCCTTGGCAATTTCTTCATAATTCAGTTTCAGTTTCACCCGGAGATTGCTGCCCCGCTGCCCGGTCGCTCTTCTGCCCCCGCCACCCTGATTTCGTCCATTTCCGCCTCCAAAGAAACTTCCAAAAATGTCTTCGCCAAACACATCTCCAAAATGACTGAAAATATCTTCTGCTCCGCTAAATCCATGACCTCCGCCACCTGATGCAAAAGCCTGGTGACCGTAGCGGTCATACTTGGCTTTTTTGTCCCCATCACTTAATATTTCATAAGCTTCGGCTGCTTCTTTAAATTTTTCTTCTGCCTCCTTGTCACCCGGGTTGCGGTCGGGGTGAAACTGCATAGCTACCTTGCGATATGCCTTTTTAATCTCATCGGCCGATGCAGATTTACCCACACCCAATATTTCGTAAAAATCTCTTTTTGCTGACATATTCTATTTTAAAACGGCAATTCTTTTGTAAAATTTTAAACAGGTATTTTTTTAATAAAAACAGGGACATTTTCAGGTATTGATCGAAAATATTTTTAATTATACTAAACCTGTCTAAATACTCTATACTAAATACTCAATTCCCCACCACCACCTTGGCGTGCCGGATAATCTTGTCATTCAAATAATAACCTTTCGTCACTTCATCCAACACTTTTCCTTTCAAATCTTCGGCAGGAGCAGGTATTTCAGTGATTGCTTCGTGCAGTTCTGTGTCAAAATCGGAGTGAATCGTGTCCATCGCCTTTAGCCCTTTGCTTTGCAAAATAGAACGAAATTTATTGAATATCAACTGTACTCCGTCCTTCACCTGTTCAATGTCCTGGGTGTTTTCAAATTGCTTTTCGGCTCTGTCTGTGTCATCCAACACATCCAACATGGATGCAATAACTTCCCTTCCTGCAGTTTGAATCAATTCCATGCGTTCTTTTGCATTTCGTCTTTTGTAATTATCAAATTCTGCCACCAAACGAAGATATTTATCCTTTTGAGCCGCCAGGTCGTCCTGCAATTTGGCTACTGCATTCTCCTCATCCATCATGTCATTGATGTGCGAAGTACCCGGCATGCTGTCATCCGAGTTAATATCCATTTCTTCCACTGATTGATTGTCAGTCTCCTTTATGTCTTTTTCTGCCATGCTTCTAATTTTATACTTTAGGCAAAGGTCAAACACTTTGCCAAAGGAGTTTTAAGGTCAAATTGACATCTAAAACCAAATGCAGAAGTCGTGTAGTCAGAATCGCTTTCCGACTTGTGGGTTCCTATCCGCTTATCTTTGCCGCTTATGCCAGTCAAAGTTGTTTTAAACAAAAAAATAGCACAACGAATCGCCAATGGCCATCCGTGGATTTTTGGAAATGAAATAGCCTCAATTGCCGGCGAGGCGAACCCCGGCGACACAGCCGAAGTTTTTACCCACGACCACAAGTTTGTCGGGAAAGGGTATATCAATCCGAAATCGCAGATTGCTGTCCGTCTGCTTACAAGGAACGAAAAGGATACAATCAACGAACAATTCTTTTTTGACCGAATATTGTCCGCCTGGCATTATCGCCAAAAAATTGGTTATACCGAAAACTGCCGCCTGATATTTGGCGAAGCCGATTTTCTTCCTGCTCTTATCATTGACAAATTCAATGACTATTTTGTGATTCAGACATTGTCTTACGGCATTGAAGTGTGGAAGCAAGCCATTGTTAACGCTTTGGTGAAAATTTTTGAACCAAAAGGCATTTATGAAAGAAACGATGTTCCGGTAAGAGAACTGGAAGGACTGGAGCAGAAAAAAGGATTTCTTTCTGCTCCTTTTGATACGAAAATTTTGATTGAAGAAAATGGTTTACAATTTTATGTGGACATAGAAAATGGCCAAAAAACTGGCTATTTTCTTGACCAGCATGACAACCGCCGGGCTATTAAAAATATTGTGAAAGACGCCGAAGTGCTGGGAGCATTTACTTACACAGGCACGTTTGAAATACATGCTGCACACTATGGAGCCAAAAGCGTTTTGGGATTGGATATTTCGGAAAATGCCGTGCAGCAAGCCAACCGCAATGCTGAACTGAACGGGCTTGGAAACGTCTGCAAATTTGAAGCGATGAACGCTTTTGATGCTCTGAAACAGTGGACAAAAGAAGGCCGTAAATATGATGTCGTTATGCTCGATCCGCCAGCCTTTACAAAAAGCCGGGAAAACATTCAAAAAGCCCTGACCGGTTATAAAGAAATCAATTTACGTGGCATGAAACTGATAAAACCAGGTGGTTTTTTGGTCACCAGCAGTTGCACCAATTTAGTTTCGCCTCAAATGTTTTTAGATACCATTCATCAGGCTGCTAAAGATGCACGGCGGCGGCTCAGGCAGGTAACTTTCAATGCACAATCAAGTGACCATCCTATTATCTGGGGAATTGAAAATACAAATTATCTAAAATTTTTAATTGTGCAGGTGCTGTAAAACGAATGAATTTTCCTCATTCAAAACTGTTAGCGGGTTTCCCATTTATCTCTATGTTTTCTCTTGCTTCCAGCAAATATTGGTACCATTTCAATTCCTTTGTTTCTGTTGAATGCTTTTTTCTTGGTTCAAACAACTGCATGTCTGCCAGTTTTTGTATCCATTGTTCTGATAAAATTCCCATTTTATTATGCAGAATCAAGAGCCTGAACCATACTTTTAAAGATTGATTCTGGTCGAACAGCTTTTTTAACCCAACTTGCAGCTAATTATCTTCAAGCTTACTGTTGATAGGTATTTGGGATTTTTGAAGTGGCGGTTTGTGTACTACAACTTTTATTTTTTTGT
>JAYTGA010000044.1:0-13581 GCA_043733905.1 Segetibacter sp. | reverse complement strand
GTTGCTGGTAAATGTAACATTGCCACGAAGCATTAGGGGTTCTTCAAAAGAGTATGACGTGTTGGTAAGATTTATGACCACATGCTGCTTCTCATTTTTTTCAAGCTGCGCTAAAATTTCCAAAGCATTTTTACAGGAAACCGTTTTTGTTTTTTGGGTTGCCTTTTTGCTAATTGAAGCAAACCACTCAGCACCTGTACCTATGTTTTCAAGTGGTAAAATTTCACTCAGGTAACCCGCATTATCACGACTGTCAGGAACTTTAAAAGCCTCAGCATACCACACTTTCATTTGTTCCGCTAAAGAATTGTGTTGTGTATATTTATTCTTGCTTTTAAGGATCGGATTTGATGAGGTTTTGTTTTTCCCTTCGCTGAAATTTATTTTTCTAAAGCCATGAGTAAGCTGTTGTCCAACATTTTTACTTACCAAATTGTGACTAAATTCTATTCCACTAATGCTATCATGAACATTGTAAATCAGGGAGTCTTTGGTGTTATAGAAAAAATTAGAATAAATAGAAACATCTTGTGGAGGTACACTTCTTTCGGAATCGCTTCCATCGCACAGATCGATTGGGCTGCATTCGTAAAAAACATTGTAGGTTATGTCCACATCCCTTACCGGCACATAGCGGTTGGCAGGCGAATTAGGCACGCCATTCATCACCGACAGCGGTGAACGAAAGCCTTCGCCACGACATTGATAAAACAGGTTGGCGTTGACGATATGACCTTTGTTAATCACTCGTACACCGCCGGTACCGGCTTTGTTGTTGCCGAGAAAAATATTGCCTGCAACGGTATTGTAGTTGCCGTGTCTTAGCACCACACTTCCCTGGCATTCTTTGAACAAATTGTTTCGCACCACATTGCTGCACGACTTCAGCGAAATGATTTCTGTCTCTCCATCGCAATGCTCAAAGAAGTTGTCAACGATTTGTGTGTTGGAATTAAACTCGGCCTGCTGCGATACGCCGACTCTTATTATCTCACCGGCATTGGAAGCCAACGGCAGGCGTTCGCCAAAATAGTTATGGTCAATGGAGTCAAAATTCTCCCGGCTGCTTTCATCTTCCAGCACTACAGCCATAAGTACCCCAAGGTTTTTTTTGTTTAGAAAGCTGCAATGGTCAATGCGATTGTGTTTGCCATAAAGTGCTATCCAATAGTTTTCATCCAGCCGCTTAGGATTATTAAAATCATTGATCACGGTATTGGTAAGCCTGCAGTTATTGGCTATTTTATTCTTGCCGATACTGAATTTTATAACAGGGTCACTTCCTGCATATTCCTTTGTAAAATAAAGTCCGTTGATAACAATGAAACTACCTCCAATACTGAGTTTGGAAGTTCCGGTTATCAAAGCTTTTCCGGCATTTTCAGCCTTTATAACGATAGGGTTGTTTTTGCTTCCATTGCAGTCAAACTGCATGTTTACATTGCTCCAGTTTCCATTTTGTAAGATAATTGTATCGCCTGGTTTGGCGTTTTTCGTGGCATTGCTAAGTGCTTCCATGTCCCTCACTTTAACAGTGCCTGCAAAGCAAAAAGCAGGAAAAAGTAAGAAGATGTATTTTAATGCCAGCGACTTCATAAGCTTATTTTACTCTGCCCGATTTAGGAAAAATTCTTTGTGACGACTCTCTCACATGGAGTTTTGTTTTTAGCATTTGCTCAATGTTAATGTTGGTATCCTCGCCTTTGTGCATTGTTTCTATAAAAAGTTTAGCAGCCGCTTTTCCTAATTCAAAAGAAGGCTGTTCTACACTGGATATACTTGGCGTCATCAGGCTGGTGACCGGCTCATTATTGAAACCTACCAAGCCGATTTCGTGGGGCATTTTCAGACCCTTTTCTTTTATGGCCAGCATGGCGCCAATAGCCATGCGGTCACTAATGGTAAAGATGGCATCGGGTCTCTTTTTCATTGCCAGCAGCTCCAGTGTGGCAAAATAGGCATAGTCCTGGTTGAAATCGCAATAGACAATCAGGTCGTTGTCGGGCTTTATTTTGTATTTTTTGAGTGCATTCAGATAGCCGGTCAGTCTGCTGTTGCTGATGCCTAGGTTTTTTGGCCCTGCCAGGATTGCTATCCTCTTGTAGCCCTGCTCTATCAGGTGTTCAGTTGCCTGAAAGCCTCCGTTTTCGTTATCTATGTGCACACATGGGGCAATGAGATGCGGGGTAATGCGGTCAAAAACAACCAGGGGTATAAATCTTTCCTGTATTTTTTTAAAATGTTCAAACGATTTTGTTTCACTTGATACGGAAATAATAAAACCATCTACCAGGCTGTCGAGTAAACGTTTGGTATTTAAAATTTCCCTTCCAAATGACTCATTACTTTGGCAGACCATGACTGTGTAACCTGCTTCCAACGCAACTTCGTCTATGCCTTTGACCATAGTGGCCAACACATAATCGAGGTTGGGGACAATAACGCCAATCGTATGTGTTTGCTTTTGACGAAGGCTTAGTGCAAGCCTGTTTGGTTGGTAATTTAATTCCTCTGACAATGCTGTCACAATCTTCTTTGTATCGTCATTTACATCGGGTGCATTGCGCAATGCCCTTGATACGGTAGAGATAGATATGTTGAGCCTTTTGGCTATATCCTTTATAGTTGCCGGTTTGTCCATGAGGAGTAAAGGGTTGAAAACATAAAGCTAACTGTTATTTATTTTACGGAAATACCGGCAGCGTTACCGGTAACGTTTCCGGAAATAAAATATCGAAAACACATACCTTACTGTTCATTTTGTTGAATAATTTCTAACTATTCCCCTTTTAAATTTTAAATTTTAAAACAGTAAAAAAAAAGCCGAATGAAAATTCAAAGCTAACATTACATTCAGAAACTTGCCTGAAACGAAAAATTTTGCTGATTGTATTTTGCATAAAATATCAGTACATCCCTTCTCCTTTTTGTCGGGTTTCAATATTTAAATCTCAAATCAAATATTAATGGAAGGGAAAGCAGCGATTGTAACTGGCGGCAGCAGAGATATTGGTAGACAGGTTTCTATAAAGCTGGCAGCAGCCGGAGCTAAGGTTTGCATCAATTATTTTAACAACGAAGAGCAGGCAAACGAAACGCTGGCAGTGATAAAAGCTGCCGGTGGCACAGCCATGTTGTGTCGTGCAAACATGACGAAAGCTAATGAAGTCCAGGAATTGGTGAAAACATGCACAAGTGAATTTGGTGACACAATAGATGTACTGGTAAACGTTGCCGGAGGTCTCATGGGCAGGAAACTGCTGGCTGATATGGATGAAGATTTTTGGGATGCAGTAATGGATGTAAACCTGAAATCAGCATTTCTTGCCACAAAGGCGGTTGTTCCTCACATGACAAATGGTGGAAGCATTGTGAACTTCAGCAGCCAGGCAGCCAGGGATGGGGGCGGTTTTGGAGCGGTCGCTTATTCAACAGCCAAAGGAGGCGTACTCACACTTACAAAAGGCCTGGCAAAAGAACTTGGCCCAAAGGGAATAAGGGTGAACTGTGTAAGCCCCGGCATGATAAACACGACATTTCACAACACATTCACCAAAGATGAAGTAAGGAAAAATGTAGCGGCAGCCACACCTCTCCGTCGGGAAGGTGAGGCAAGAGAAGTGGCTGACCTGGTCTTTTATTTAGCCAGCGATAAAGCTTCATTTATTACAGGCTCATGTGTTGAAATAAACGGCGGAACTTACTTTGTTTAAATTTTCAAACAATATAAAATAACTAACGATTAAATGTATTGCAAACTATTCATATTGACCCTGCTACCGGTTTTTGTTTTTGCACAAATGCATCCTGCAACATTTGGGGTTAAGGAAGATTTTGCAATAGTGAAAAAATCAATTTTGCAAAAAGGTCTGTTGCAGGCTTCTTACAGCGATATAAAAAAGGATGTTGACAAACTGCTGGATAGTGATATAGATGTGCCACAACCCAAAGATGCTGCCGGTGGATACACACATGACAGACACAAGGCGAACTATACCATTATGTTCAATAGCGGGCTACTTTACCAGTTGACCGGCAATCCTGCTTATGCGCTTTTGGTAAAAAAACTTTTACTGAAATATGCGGACTTAAATCCTACGTTAAAAAATCATCCGCAGGCAACAAGCAGTTCGCCGGGGCATCTTTTCTGGCAGGCATTGAATGATGCTAACTGGATGGTTTATACAGGCATGGCTTATGACCTGGTTTATGATTATCTATCGCCGAAGGAAAGGGAAAAAATAGAGCAGGGTGCATTTAAGCCAGAGGTTGATTTCTTTACCAAAGATTTGCACGAATGGTTTGACCTGCTGCACAATCATGGTGTGTGGGCTTGTGCCGGTGTTGGCATTATTGGCATTGCTTCCAATAACAAAGACTATTTGGACATGGCCTTGCACGGAACAAAAAAGGATGGTAAAAGTGGCTTCATTGCACAAATGGACAACCTTTTTTCTCCCGATGGTTACTACACAGAAGGGCCATATTATACACGCTATGCCATCTTACCATTCATGTTGTTTGCCAATGCGCTCAATCACACCAATCCTTCTTTAAAAATATTTCAACACAGAAACAGCATTTTGCAAAAAGCAATAATGACCTGCCTGCAACAAACCAATACCAATGGCGCATTTTTTCCGTTGAACGATGCGTTGAAAGATAAGGATTACACGACCAATGAACTTGTCAATGCCATTGACATAGCCTGGAATGTTTATGGAGCCAACGAAGGCTTACTAACTGTAGCCGCCAGGCAAAACAGGGTCATTCTTAACATTGGCGGAGCATCTATTTCTGAGGCCATTGCAACTAAAAAAGTTTCGCCTTATTTTCCCTATAAAACTATTGAAAATACGGATGGTGTAAAAGGTGATGAAGGCGGTTTAAGCATTTTTAGAAATGGAAAAGATGGCGACTTAACAAGCCTTGTTTTTAAATATACATCGCATGGGCTTTCTCATGGCCACTTTGATAAATTGGGCATTAACCTGTTTGACAAAGGCAATGAAATATTGCAGGACTATGGCTCTGCAAGGTTCATAGGCATTGAGCAAAAATATGGCGGAAGATATTTGCTCGAAAATACTGCTTATGCTGCGCAGACAATAGCCCACAATACAATAGTGGCTGATGAAACAAGCCATTTTAAAGGCGATGAGAAAACAGGGGAAATGTATCATTCCGAAAAATTATTTTCAGATACAACCAACCCCAACGTACTGGTTGTAGCGGCAAAAGACGATAATGCTTATAAAGGTATTCACCTGCAACGCAGCTTGTATATGATCCAGTTGCCAAAACAAAACAGGATGATTGTAGATATTTTCAATGCATCCTCAGCCGATAGCCATCAATATGATTTGCCTTTTCAGTACAACGGACAGTTCATTAACACTTCATTTAAGTATAAAAGCAGCACCAATAAGCAGGAAAAATTAGGGGCTAAAAATGGTTACCAGTTTTTGTGGAAAGAAGCAGAAGCAACGGTCGCTGACACCACTATCAGCTTTACATTTCTCAATGGCAAAACTTACTACACTGTTTCATCGCTTGTGGAAGACTCGGCGCAACTATTTTTCACCCGCACAGGTGCTACTGACCCCAATTTTAACCTGCGCCGGGAACCATCTTTTATTATAAGAAAAAACGGGAAGGATGAAGCGTTCATTAATGTGATAGAAATACACGGCAAATACGACCCTGTAAACGAATTTTCTTCCAATTCTTACCCTTCGGTAAAAAAAATAAAGTTATTGAGAAATGACAGTGAATTTTCTGTGGTGGAAATAACCGCATCGGGTAAAAAATTAATGATAGCTCAGTCTAATAATAATTTTGAAAGAATGACGAAACATTCTTTAACTATTGACGGCAACAGTATTGACTGGGTTGGGCCTTACACAATCTTATTCCAGGGAAAAAGAATAAACTAACACTCAAAAAAAGAAAAAATACAAACTATGGATACGACTGAAATGACAAAGATTTTTATTGAAAATGAGGAGATATCATGGGAGGATGTTGGCACTGGTTTACGCCGAAAAATCATGGCTTATGATGAAAACCTCATGGTAGTGAAAGTGGATTTTGAATGTGGTGGTGTAGGTACGCTGCATCAGCACTATCACTCACAGATAACGCATGTGGAGAGTGGCAGGTTTGAAGTGGAAATAAGCGGTGAGAAAAAAGTGTTGAATGCCGGCGATGCTTTTTATGTGCCACCAAATGCCCTTCACGGTGCGGTGTGCCTGGAGAAGGGAACACTCATAGATGTGTTCAGCCCAATGCGGGAAGACTTTTTGAAATAGAAAGAACGGTCAAAAAATTTTCGATTAAAATTTTAAATTGCAGACTATCTTATGAAATTGCTACGATGCTTGTCAATACTGGTTTTGCTGGGTATAAACTTCACATTTCTGTACGCACAGGATAGGGTTATTACTGGTAAAATAACGGACAAAAACACTGGACTTCCACTTAGTGGTGTAAGTATCCTGGTTGAAAAAAATAAAGGGATTGTTTCAAAAGCGGATGGCAGTTATTCTGTCAGGGTGAACTCATCTGTTTCAAAGCTTATCTTTTCTTATGTAGGCTACACCACGCAGTCTATTTCTATTGGCGATAAGAAAGTCATAGACGTGGCATTGGAACCAGCGGCTGTGGAGCAAAGCGAAGTAGTTGTAATTGGTTATGGAACCCGTAAAAAATCAAATGTTACCGGTGCTGTGTCTAAGGTGACAACCGATGAAATCATTGGGGAAATTCCTGTTTCCCGTGCTGATGATGCATTGAAAGGAAAATTGGCAGGTGTTAATATTTCAACGACAGATGCACAGGCTGGTGCTGCACCCACTATTCAAATCAGGGGTGCCACTTCTGTTACGGCTGGTACATCTCCATTAATAGTGATTGATGGTTATCCTGTTCCTACAGATTTGTCGGCCATTGATATGAACGATGTAGAAAGCATTGAAGTATTGAAGGATGCTGCCTCAGCAGCCATCTATGGTTCTCGTGGTGGAAATGGTGTTATTCTCATTACCACAAAATCAGGAAAAGCAGGGACGAGGAAAATAAGTGTGAATGCAAGCACCGGATTGAAGAACGTTTATAAAAAATTAAATTTCGGCGACCTGCAATCATGGAAGGCTTACGTTGCCGCCGATAACAATGGAGTGATTCCTGCCGAAATTACGCAGGCAGAAGCCTTTGACGGAAAGACGGATGTTCAGGATTATATCTTCAGGCAGGTACGGTTTACCAATCTTCAATTGGCTGCCAGTGGCGGTACAAACACCTTTAAATATTATTTATCAGGAAATGGCTTGATTGACAATGGAATTTTGTTGGGCAATGATTATAAGCGTTTTGGCCTAAAGGCTTCTTTTAATGCAAAGGTAAGTGACAGAACAACTATTGATTTCAGCTTTACGCCATCTTACACGCAGTTTTTTGATGTGCCTGTTACATTGCAGGAAGCCATCAGGGCACTTTCGCCCTGGATGCCATTGTATCATACAGCAGCCACTTCTGCTGCAACAGGAATGCCCATTGGTTCCTATACTCACCAAAGAGATTTTCAAGTTTCGTATAATCCGAATTATACAGGGGTAAACATTGGACAGGGTAGCTCCAATAATCCACTCGAACAACAAGAAGGCATTACCGATAAAACCACTAACATACGTGCATTGACGAATTTTTCGGTTAAAATAGAACTTGCAAAAAATCTGTCTTTCAAATCTTCTGTAGGGTTATTGGTAGGGGAAAGTACACGGGAATATTTTCAAAAAAGCTGGGCGCAAGCTCAAACACTCATAGATGGCGATATAAATGCAAGGGCAAGTACGCTTTCTATTCTAAACAAAACCAGAACGCTGGACATTTCCAACGAAAATATTTTTACTTATAAAAAGGTCATTAGTAAACACGATTTTGATTTTGTAGCAGGGTTTACCAATCAATATACCAATACGTCTTACTTAAGCGGCCAGGCCGGAAATTTCTCAACAGACGAAATCCCTACACTAAATGCGGGTGTAACAAAATCGCTTACCAGTAACATACAGGAAGAGGCATTGACTTCATTCCTTGGAAGGGTGAGCTATGCCTACGATAGCAAATACTTACTATCGGTTAGTCAAAGAGCGGATGGTAGTTCACGATTTGGTCCTGATAATCGTTGGGCTTTTTTCCCTTCTATCTCCGGTGGATGGAACATAACAAGGGAGAAATTTTTTACCAACCAAAAGTATGTTAATGAGATTAAGTTGCGTGCCAGCTACGGAGCAACAGGCAATAAAAACATTGGTAATTACAGATATCAGCCAACGGTATCACCCGATTATGTTGTCTTGGGAAGTGAGCCAATACCGGCTACACAACTTACCACATTTGGTAATCCGACCTTGAAATGGGAAAGAACCTATTCAGCGAATTTTGGTATTGATTTTGGATTTTTTAGAGATAAGCTAAGGTTGTCCGTCAATTATTACAATACCAAAACAGACAGGTTGCTATTGAACCTCCCCATTTTATCTTCCAGCGGGTTTGCGCAATATTATATTAACAATGGCAAGGTTCAAAACAAAGGCTTCGAAGTAGAAATTTCAGCTCCCATCTTGAATAAAAAGAACTTTAAATGGAGCATTTCGGCCAATGGCTATACCAATAAAAATACACTGTTGGATTTTGGAGGAACTGATTATCAAATAAATCAAGGTGATCCAAAAAGAGCTAATTTCTTTTTAACACAAATAGGCCAGCCTTTAGTACAGTATTATGGCTACCAGGCTACGACTCCGGTAATCATTAAAAATACGCCCAACTATCCCACCAACTACTGGCCAATTGGAGTTACAGCCTTGCACACTTTTGTAAAAGATCAAAATGGCGATGGCATAATTGACGATAATGACAGAGTTGTTTTAGGGACGCCTTATCCTAAGTTTAACTGGGGTCTTACCAACTCGTTTAGGTACAAATCATTCGATTTCAATTTTACGCTGCAGGGTTCTCACGGGGCTAAGGTTTTCAATATTGACCCCTATTATTTTGAAACTCAATCTACAAGGACGGGCAACAGTGCTTACAAGAACCCCGACTTATATACGGTTGATCAACAAAATTCGGTGAGGCAAAAACCGCAGACAGATTTGAATATACAGGACGCTTCTTTTGTAGCTGTGCGAAACCTAAACATAGGCTACGGTTTTAGTAATAAAGCGATTAAAAAACTTGGGTTAACCAAAATGAGGTTGTATGCTTCCTCGGCTAATCTCTGGTACCATTTTGCTTCCAACTATACAAGTTATAATCCCGAAGCGGATAACGGGTTTCCGAATGACCCGCTTAGAAAGGGTTATCAGCGGGGAGCTGCTCCATTGGCAAGAACCATCACTTTTGGTATCAACGTAGATTTTTAATCCTTAAAATCAATTGAAAATGAACAATAAATTAATTCCTTTCCTGTTGATTGTAGCTGCTTGTTCTATTTCGGGCTGCAGTAAATTTCTGGACAGGGAACCAATTTCATCTTTGTCAGAAGATAATTATTACAGCAACACCAGTGAAGTAGAGACAGGAGTTTGGGGTGCCTATTCTGCTTTGCGGGATGTGTACGCTAATGATCCGATTATTGCCGGTTTGCGTTCAGACGATGCTTATGTTTCTGAATCTGAAGGCGATATCAATCAAATAGATGGATTTGGTGAAACGACCACCAACTCTTACGTGGCGAATTATTGGCAAACGTCTTATTTTGCTATTAAGCAATGCAATACGGTATTGAAGTACATCAACAATGTGACTGATTCCACAAAAAAGCAGTGGTTTGAAGGTGAAGCAAAGTTTATGAGAGCACTTCTATATTTTAATATGGTGAGGATATGGGGTGATGTTCCCCTTGTTACCTCGTCCATTGACTATACTAGCAGTGTGGCTTACACAAGAGTAAATGTGAATGATGTGTATGCACAAATTGTAAATGATTTGAATGATGCTATTCAAAAATTGCCTGAGTCCTGGACTGCTACTGAAAAGGCAAGAGCTACAAATAGATCAGCAAAGGGATTATTGGCTAAGGTTTATCTTACCCAAAAGAAATATACTGAATCAAGGGCCTTGCTACTGGATTTGCTTCAAAACCCTGGTCCGTACAACTTGCTACCCGATTATACGCAAGTATTTGGCGTTCAAAATGAACTGAACAATGAAATTATGTTTTCGGTCAGGTATAAGTCTTACGCCAATGGATTAGGTAATAATTTTACTTGGTGGATGGATAATTTTCCAGGTTCACCCGGTTTTAAGGCTTCAGGTGATTTTAGGGGAAATACTCCATTTCCCGAAGTGGATTCAATTCGGAAATACCAAACATTTATTCGTAGAAAAAGTACGACAGGATCTACAAGTTACTACTGCGGGGGGAAATATAGCGAACCAGGCGCACCAAAGTATGATGGTGGAACAGACCTGATTGTATTGCGCTATGCAGACATTATAGCAATGTACGCCGAAGCGGTCAACGAAATGGATGGAGATACTCCGTTGGATGCGACCGATGCTTCTAATCCTTTGTCAAGATTGTACCAATTGAACTTGCTCAGGTCAAGAGCGGCGGGACCAATACCTGCAAATGTTCCTGTTTATTTATTTTCTGATTCCAAAGTAAGTAGCAAAGACGATTTCAGGACAACACTCAAAGCAGAAAGAAGAAGGGAATTTGGTGAAGAGGATCAACGTTGGTTTGATTTGGTGCGTTGGGGAGATGCCGTAACTGTCATGAATGCGCATTTTGCCGGCAGGGGTATCCTCATTACAATTCAGGATTATCAGAAATTATATCCAATCCCACAAAGGGAAATAGATCTTAGCCAAAATAGACTCACCCAAAATCCAGGCTATTTTTAAACAAATAATCAATCATGTTTTTCCAAAAATATCTTACCCTTTTTTTTAAATTTCAAATACTTGCAATGAAAAAACTATTTACTCTAACATGTCTGGTTGCCCTGCTGATTGTTGCCGGGTTCTCAACTATTTCTTTTGCCCAATCTACTGGCAATACTCACCGTTTAGCCAATACCTACTATTGGGTAGGAGGTACTACATTAGTGAGCTTTAGCAGCGTCAGCAAATGGAACACTCAATTGAATGGATTAGGTGCTTCAAGAAGTGTTGCCGGAGCCTTGCCCGATGACATTTTAATTGTGGATGGTTCCAACATAGGCGGTACGACACCAACCACAGGCGTTGTGACTGCAACAGTTTCTTCCAACACTATTGGTCAGCTAAAACTACAAAACAATGCCAACCTTGTTTTACAAAGAGTTGTAGGGGGAGGGGGATCAGGAACGCTCACTATTGCTGGCGATCTTACACCTGCTCCTGATTTTGTCGTAGGAGCAGGCTGCAGCCTAACATGCAATAGTCCAGCGGCTGATGGCAATGTAAACATAGCATTGGATGTAGCAGCAACTGGTTTGGTTAACGGAACAATCACCTTTACCAATACCGGTACACACCGTATCACCTCACAAATTTTTGAAGGGTTGGTCTTTGCATCTGGTTCTACATTTAATTCGGATGGTTCTGGTGCTTCCAGTTATCCATTTGGCAGCAGTTCACAAGGGGTTAATTATGGAGTTGTTTTCCAATCTGGTGCTAACCTCGTTTTTACAGGTACGCGTAGCCCAATTGGCAGTAGTTCGACATCGCAGAATTGCGAAATGCAGACTGGCAGTAACTTTTATGTGAAAACAAGTAATGTAATTGGAAACGGAACATTTACGAGTGGTAAGTCTTTTGGAAATATTTACGTACAGAATAATTCAACATTTACTTGTGATGGTGCTGTCGGCAAAATTGATAACCTGACTATTGATGCTGGTTGTACGATGATTACACATACCAGTGGCACCACCCCTCTTCTTGGTAACCTGGTTGTAAATGGCACTTTGAATGCACCTGTGGCCAGTTCAAATCAATTAGTAATGGCAGGAAGTGTTCCCCAAACTATTTCTGGCTCAGGTGTTATTGATATGCCAACCTTTGTTGTTGCTAATAACAGCGATGTTAGCCTTACCAAGACTATCTCGGTTTCTAACGGTGCCAGTGTTTATGGAAAATTAACCTTTGTCGGAACATCTCAAGTAACGGGTGCAGGTTCCTTCTCTTCAAGGGTTGCGAATACTGCAGTTACCCTTACGGGAAATACAATATCAGGATCTTACCAGATTACAGGCGTTGTTGGAACTATTTCAGGACTCACCGGCCTGGTTGTAACAGGTGCAGGGATTAGTCCCGGCACAGTGGCCATCGGATCATCAGGCGGCAATGCCTATATTAACCTTTCCCAACCCGCAACGGCAACGGCTACCGGAGTTACCCTTGATTTTATTAGCGATAGCGCTACACTCGTTACTTCCAATCCAAATGGAATGGATTCCATGATGGGCAGTGTTGTTGTAACTGGAACAAAAAGCTATCAAAGTGGTACCAATTATATCATCAATGGTGCAACCAGCTCACCATTTGGTATTAACTCTTCGGCTACTAGTGCTGCTATTATTGGAAATGCTACGCTGAATGCTCCTGTGACCACCAACTACAATGTTAGGGTGAGAGGCGTTTTAAACCTAAACAGCGGCAATTTGACCATACGACCGGTAGATACTGTTAGGATTTTTTCTGGTTATGACCTGGGTGGCGCTCCGTTTTCTGCGACTAAATACGTGGTTACACAAACTGGTGGTGCAAACGTGGGTCTGCTTCGTATAGATAATTACTCTTCGGCTAAACTTTACCCCGTGGGATCAGTCTCTAATTACCTGCCTGTTACCTTGACACCAACTTCTTTAACGAGTATGTCTGTAGGTGTTTTTGAAGATGTAACCAGTGATGCTACGCCCAATGGTGCGCCTTTTACTGCTGCGCAAAAAACAAATATTGTGGATGCGGTTTGGGCCATTCATCGTTCATCAGGTACCGGTGATTGCAATGTAAATGTCAACTGGACAAGCGGGTTGGAAGGAAGTGTATTCAGCACCTATACCGATGCCGAAATCGGTCTTAGCAGACACAATGGAACCGATTGGGGCATTGTGTATGGTAGCGGAAACAATACCACCAATAACGCCTCTGTAACCGATACTTCTTTCGGCGCATTTAGTGTAGGTCAATTAGGTTTTATACTACCACTTGAATTCAAAAATATTGCTGCAAGCATAAAAGCAAACGGAACTGAAATAAGCTGGAATGTGTTGAATGAAAATTCCATCCGCACTTATGTTGTTGAGAGGAGTTCAAATAGCACTGATTTTTCCGCTATCGGCTCTATGAGTATGAGTAATAAAGGTTCTTATGTTTTATTGGATGATAACAGACTTACTGTAACAGTTTACTACCGCATCAAAATAATTGGTGTAAATGGTTCTGTGAAATATAGCAATGTTATAGCCGTCAAACAAGGCAACCACATTGAAATCGGTTTCTATCCAAATCCGGTTACAACCACATTATTCATCAATGGTCTGCCTGGTACTTCAATATTGAAAGTTACCAACACGAAAGGAGAGA
>JAYTGA010000043.1:0-2752 GCA_043733905.1 Segetibacter sp. | reverse complement strand
AAGCAGAAAAAGTTTATAGAGAAGATTTAAAAAAACATAAAGAAAATGGCTGGGCACTCATAGGTTTATATCAAGCCCTGTTGAAACAAGGTAAAAAAGCAGAAGCACAATTGGTTGAGTTGCGGTACGAACAGGCTTGGCGATATGCAGATGTGCCTTTGACAAATTCTGTAATTTAATAGGAAATTTCTTCGTATTTTCTCAATTTTTAATCAATAAAACAAATTTTTAAAATGAAAAAGAAACTACTATTTACAATCACAGCAACCTTATTCGTTACTTTAGCTTTTGTTCAATATCCACCTGTTTTCAAAGGCAGCTACTATGGAAACAACCCAAAAGTTGGGCTATATGCTGATATACGAGGCTTTAAAATGTATTATGAAATCTATGGTAAAGGCGAACCGCTCCTTTTGATTCATGGAAATGGCGGTTCGGGCAATAATTTTTCGGGTCAAATTCCTTATTTTGCACAGCATTATCAAGTCATCGTTGCGGACAGTCGAGCGCATGGAAAATCTATTGACCCAACCGATTCATTGAGTTATGAAATGATGGCAGAAGATTTTAATGCTTTGTTGGATGAGTTAAAAATCAAATCGTGTAATGTCATTGGTTGGAGCGATGGCGGTAATAATGGTTTGCTTTTAGCCATTCATCACCCCGATAAAGTAAAGAGATTAGCCATAACAGGTGCTAATTTATGGTTGGATGAAAGAGCGTTTCCTGCCGATGTTTTTCAGCTTCCCAATACTGTCCTTGATTCTTTAAAGAAATTGCCCCCGACCCCGGAAGTAAAAAACGCCATTAAAGTGTGGAATCTGATTTTTCAAGAACCCAATATTTCACTTAAACAACTGAACGCAATCAAATGCCCAACGCTTGTCATAGGTGGTGACCATGATTTGATACTACCCAAACATACAATGCTTATTTCCGAAAATATTCCCCAATCGTATTTATGGATAGTCCCCAATTCGAGCCATTCTACATTGATAAATTACAGAAGTGAATTCAATAAGACTTGCGGTGATTTTTTCAAAAAACCTTATCGGGTCATCAAAGGAATGGATAGATTGGGCTTGACGGATTAGCAACGGATTTAGATACCCACCTCCCTATTTTCTCTATTTTTTAAACAGTAAAACAAATTTTAAAAATGAAAAATAAAAAAACAATTCTCGTATTTATCGTATTGATTAATGTATTTTCTTTCGGGCTTTTTGCACAAAATACAAAAGCTAAAAATGAGCAAGTGAAACCATCGCTGTCATTGTATGAAAAATACATTGACGAGAATGACGATGTACATTTAAAAGAATTTATGGAATTGGTAGCTATTCCAAGCATATCTTCTATTCCGGCAAACAAACCTGATATTGACAAAGCTGCCGCATGGATAGTAAATAAATTAAAAGCTATTGGAATAACAACCGCACAAACAATTCCGACTGACGGAAATTCTGTTGTGTATGGAAGTTGGGACAAAGCACCGGGAAAACCCACCGTACTAATTTATGCGCATTACGATGTCCAACCTGTAAAGGAATCGGAATGGGATAATCCGCCTTTTGCACCAAAAGTGATGGATGGTAAAATATTCGGACGTGGTGCAAGTGATGATAAAAGTGGTGTGATGATAACTATTTGGGCAGTTGAAACCATGTTGCGTACAGACGGAAAATTGCCTGTGAACGTAAAATTTATCTTTGAAGGCGAAGAAGAAAAAGGCAGCCCGAATTTTAAAAACTTTATCAATAAGAATAAAGACATATTGAAAGCAGATTTTGCTTTGAATGCAGATGGTGGTCAATACAGCGAAACTACGCCTGAAATTTTGATGAGTTTAAGAGGCTCTACAATTTTTGAATTTAATGTAAAAACAGCCAATACGGATGCACATTCGGGTCAGTTTGGCGGCAAAACACCCAATGCCGCAGTAATCATGTCGCAAATTATTGCTTCCTTTTATACCAAAGAAGGAAATGTAGCCGTCGAGGGATTTTATGATAAAGTAGTGCCGGCCACGTTACAAGAAAAAGAAATGATAAAAAAAATTCCTTACAATAAATTGGAGGATATGAAATTGTTAGGCACAACAGCAGAAACAGGCGATACTACTTTTTCACCATTGGAACGCGTTTGGTTTCGCCCAACGCTTGAAATAATTGGCATGCAAAGTGGTTATACAGCCACTGAAGGACATTCAAATATTATTCCCGGGAACGCGATGGCAAGAATAACCTGCAGATTGGTAAACAATCAAAACGGTGACGAAATCAAAAAGTTGATTGTAAAACACATCAACAAAAATCTTCCGGTTGGAGCAACCGTTTCATATAAATATAGCGAGGGCTATGCAAGACCAATGAAATTTCCGGCAGATACAAAAGCGTATAATTACGTATCCGATGCTTTATTTAAAATTTATGGCAAACAACCTTTGCAAGATGGTACAGGTGGTTCTATTAGTTCATTGGTTGACATTAAAGAAACGTTGGGAATTTATCCTTATTCATTAGGTTTTGAGCTGGCAGACGAACATTGGCATTCAGCTAATGAATATTTCAGGCTATCAAGTATTCGTAAAGGGCAATTAATTTATTGTTACTACTTACAACATGTAGCTGATGAAGAAAGTAAAACGAAAAAGTAGAAGCCCGTTACAAAATAAACCAGAGGTTGAGTTATTTATAAACTCTCTGAGATTTCAAAGCTCATTTGCGGAATCTATGTCGGTTGATATACATTC
>JAYTGA010000042.1:0-4759 GCA_043733905.1 Segetibacter sp. | reverse complement strand
CAGCCAACATTATTCTAACAAACCGCCGTATGCCGAACGGCACGTACGGTGGTGTGAGAGGACAGGTAGCGAACTAATCGCTACCTTCCTACTCGATTGATCTGTTATGAGCTCAACCTCTTTTTAATCGGATAATGCACATTTGTAAACATTAATTCGTAAAGGATAAACACTGATTTTTTCTAACTAAATTCTAAAGAACGAACCTCTTGACCCATTTATACAGTGTCACCATGCTTAGATTAATTCCCTTGCAATTTTAGAGAAACATGATTTAGCCAATACTGCAATTAGAATCGTACCAATAGGTTCTTAGCTTTTTTGGTATGGATGATCAACCAGATATTGTTAATCAATCGATTTTATTTTAAGATTTGACTTCTCCCTTATTGTTTTTTCTTTTTAAATCATGACATGTTTTGTAGAAAAAAATATCCCGTAAGTCTCCAACGTCTGAACAGATTCCTCTCAGGTTTACAAGGAAAAAAAATATGGCGGATGCTAATTTTCTTACTCAAGAAAAAATAGCGGATTCCCGGTTGTTTTAGACGGGCACAATATTGTCCACAAACACTATTTTCCTGGTCACTTATTTTTCAGCACCCTACTCCACTATCATTTATCCACTTCGTAGAAATCGCTAAAAAAATGACCAAGGTCAATCTCTTGTGCAAAAGGATCGTGCTGTTAAAAAGTGCATAGGCTTCGGTTTTTATAAGGTTTGTTTACTTCAATTAATAATTCCAACCTGTTTAGTACTCTATTAGAAGGATGAGCCTGAAAAGTTCTTTTGCCAGAAGCTTTAGGAATGACAGAACTCGCTCCATGTTTTGAAAACGAAGTCAAGGCCTGCTCGCCGCTCAATGCGGTGGACAAGGATTTTATGACCCAGACACACATCAGCAATATTTAGCTGAAAGTAGTAAAACTGGAACTCACAAACGCTTTGCCACAGCCATCGACATTCCAGCCAAATGTTCACGAAACATTATCAAGCGCAAAAGGACTCAAAAGCTACCAGAAGCAATAGGGACTTTGGAATAGCAGGTCGTACTCATACAGCATACATTATCAAAGTGGACTTGCTTTCCCCACAAAAACACAAAAAAACGCCACACTCTTCAGCGTGGCGTTCTAATATCTATATACTAAGTACTAAGTACTACTTATAACTTCCCATCAACCCCTTCGCCATTTCCACCATCTTCTTCAGTCCTTCTTCGGGTTGGTTTCCTTTTTTAAATTCTGCAAGCAGTTCAGGCATTTTGTTGTCCATTTCTGTCAGGAAATGTTCTTCAAACTCCTTTACTCTCTTTACAGGAACAGCAGTCAGCAAACCTTGTGTTCCAAGGTAAATGATAGCCACCTGCTTTTCAACTGACATGGGTGAGTATTGCAACTGCTTCAATATTTCCACGTTGCGGGCACCTTTGTCAATCACGGCTTTGGTTGCAGCATCCAGGTCTCCTCCAAATTTGGAGAAGGCTTCCAACTCCCGGTAAAGTGCCTGGTCAAGTTTCAGCGTACCAGCCACTTTTTTCATTGATTTGATCTGTGCATTACCACCCACACGGCTCACCGATATACCCACGTTAATCGCAGGACGGATACCCGCATTGAACAGGTTTCCTTCCAGGAATATCTGTCCGTCGGTAATGGAAATCACGTTTGTAGGAATGTAAGCAGACACGTCACCCGCCTGTGTTTCAATGATTGGAAGGGCGGTCAGCGAACCGCCGCCTTTTACCAAATGACGAATACTTTCCGGCAAATCGTTCATCTTAGCAGCAATCTCATCTTTAGAAATCACCTTAGCGGCTCTTTCCAGCAAACGGCTGTGTAGATAGAACACGTCACCAGGATAAGCCTCACGTCCCGGTGGCCTTCTGAGCAGCAGTGACACCTCACGGTAAGCCACCGCTTGTTTAGAAAGGTCATCGTAAATAATCAAAGCCGGACGACCGGTATCGCGGAAAAACTCGCCAATGGCAGCTCCTGCAAATGGTGCATAAAACTGTTGTGGTGCAGGGTCGCTTGCAGATGCAGCCACAATGGTTGTATAAGCCATGGCACCGTTTTCTTCCAGTGTTTTCATCACACCCGCAATGGTGCTGGCCTTTTGACCAATCGCTACATATATACAATACACCGGTTTTCCCGCTGCATAAAATTCTTTTTGGTTAATAATCGTATCAATACAAATGGCCGATTTACCGGTCTGTCTGTCGCCAATCACCAATTCCCTTTGACCACGTCCAATCGGAATCATGGCATCAATGGCTTTGATACCCGTTTGCAGTGGTTCTTTCACAGGCTCACGAAAGATAACACCCGGTGCTTTACGCTCCAATGGCATTTCATACAGTTCGCCAGTCAGCGGGCCTTTGCCGTCAATCGGCTCGCCCAGCATGTTAATAACACGTCCCACAACGCCTTCGCCTACTTTTATAGAGGCGATTTTGCCTGTGCGGCGAACGGTCGAACCTTCTTTGATACCCGTTTGGTCGCCAATGAGTACCACACCCACATTGTCTTCTTCCAGGTTTAGGGCAATGGCTTTCACGCCACTTTCAAACTCAACCAGCTCACCGCTGCGGACATTGTTCAGTCCGTAAATGCGGGCAATCCCATCGCCCACCTGCAACACCGTACCCACTTCTTCCAGGTCGGCGGAGGCATTGAACGAACTCAACTGCTGCCTCAGTATCGCTGATATTTCATCTGGCTTAATGTCAACCATATTCTTAGTGTTTAATGTTTTAAAACTTGTTTGGTGTTTGGAGTTGGGTGTTGTTTGTTATTCTGTTGTTACTCCTTTTGTTCGTTCAGTGTTGTTTTCACTTTTTGGTTTTGCCTTTCTATCTTATCTGCTGCACATACACATTCTTCTCAAACTGCTTCCTGATGTCTCTCAGGTCACGCTGCACACTTGCATCTACCAGGTTGTTGTTAAATTCCAGTACAAAACCGCCAATCAGTTCGTCTCTCACTTCTGTCTGCAATTCTATCTGCTGAAGGTTAGTATCAGCTTTCATTTTGTTGACAATCGCAGTTTTCAATTCATCGCTGATGGGTGTTGCCGTGGTCAGTTTTACCTTGTGAATCCCTTTGATGGCATTGTATTGGTCAATGAACGCATCAACTATTTCAGGAAGGTAAAATTCCCTATGTTTGTTAATAAGCAGTTGGTTAAACAAGGTTGTCATTTCGCTGATTTTTCCGTTGGTGACAGCTTTTAGGGCTGAGCCTTTTTTATCAATCGGAATAACAGGGCTTTTCAAAAGGCTGACAAACTCTTTACTAACCTTGCAAACAGCCTGGAGATATTGCATGTCTGCATATATTTTTTCCAATTCGTTCCTCTCAACTGCAAGGTCTATAAGGCTTTTGGCATACCTGTGGGCTAAGCGTGGGTTCTGCATGTATATAATGTGATAATGTGCTAATCTGCTAATGTGCTAATGAAAAACCGTGCGGCTTTATAATTAGCACATTAGCACATCAGCTAATTAGCTAATTTAATTTTACAACCTCTGCCAGTTGTTTGATATAATTTTCCTGCTCGCCTCTATTTGCCAATTCGCGGCGAAGTACTTTTTCACTCACTTCTATCACCAGGTTGCCTACTTGGTTTTTTACATCAATCAAAGCTGCATTTTTTTGTTGCAAAATGGCAGCCTGCGCCTCGCCGAGTATGCGGTCGTATTCGGTTCGGGCTTTTTCTTTTGCCTCACTAATCATTTTGTTGGTGGCTTCTTTGGCATCTTTAATCATTTGCGCCCTTTCCTCACGAGCCTGGGCCATCAAGGCTTCGTTCTCATTTTTCAGGGAAGCCATTTCAGCCTTTACCTTGTCGGCAGTAGCGAGTGCATTGGCAATGCCCGTTTCACGTTCTTTCAGCGAACTGAGGATGGGCTTCCATGCAAATTTTTTCAAAATGAAAAACACAATCAGGAATGCCAGTAATGTCCAGATGATTAATCCAAAACTTGGTGTTAACAGTTGCATATTAAGTCGAAAGTTATAAGTTTAATAATAAGTCAAAAGGCATAAGTCATAACAAAAAGTCAAAAGTCATAAGTCAAAACCTAAAAGTATTTCCACTTTATATTCTTCGCTTTTGGGTTTTACCTTTTTTACTTTTGCCTTAAATCCGGTGTACAAAGCCCCTCAAAGATGTAAAGTTGAATGGAGTCCCGAAAAATCGGGATAGACTGTCGCCAATGTCGTTGCATAGAGAACAAATGTTGGTAACCAAATAAGTCAAAGGGTATAAGTCAAAACCCAAAAGTTGCATAACATTTGTTCTTCACTTTTAGCTTTTGCCTTTCCACTTTTGCCTTTGTAAGAAAATAAGTCAAAGGGTATAAGTCAAAACCCAAAAGTTGCCTAACATTTGTTCTTCACTTTTAGCTTTTGCCTTTCCACTTTTGCCTTTGTAAAAAATTACTGCATCCTCCGCCCTGTGCTTTGAATGCAGTAATGAGGTTTACACAAACATGGCCAAAATACCTGCACTAACCCCGAAGAGGGCGACACCCTCAACAAAGGCTGCAGTAAGGATCATGTTTGCACGAATGTCGTTGGTGGCTTCTGGTTGGCGGGCAATAGCTTCTACTGCTCCTTTACCAATCTGACCGATACCAATGCCAGCTCCGATGGCTGCAAGACCTGCGCCTATTGCGCCACCTGCATTTGCCCATGGTGTTGTGCTTAACAATACATTGAATAAATCCATAACTGTACTTTTATATTTGAA
>JAYTGA010000041.1:0-13144 GCA_043733905.1 Segetibacter sp. | reverse complement strand
ATCAAACACCATTTCGCTGGTGCTGCTTTTGGCTGTGCTGCTGATGCCATAAGTAAAATAGTCCACCTGCGGTTGCTCGTGGTGGTCTATCAACACTTTAATGCAAGTCAGACCGTTGAGTACAGGCTCCATATTTTTTGTCCGGTGAAGCACATTGAAGTCAAGGCAAAACAAAACCTCTGCCTCCTGCAAATAAGTAATGGCAATGTCCTTAGACAATTCAAAGTCCACCACTTTATTTGCCGCAGGCATCCATTTAAGAAAAGATGCCCAATTAGTTGGAGAAATGACCGTAACAGAATGGCCAAGTTGTATTAGAAAATGATACAAGCCCAACGAAGAACCCATCGCATCGCCATCAGGTTTCTGATGTGTGGTAATGACAATTTTTTTCGGCGTGTTCAGTTCGGGATAAAAGTGCTGTATAGATTGCATAGAAAGGCGGCAAAATTGTGCTATTTGCTTTGTACTGTCAAAACAATTTTATAACAGTTTCAAAAAATTCACTTTCATTTTTAGGCTGTTCGATGTTTTCCCTGCACTTTTGCGGCGAAATACTTATCAAGTTTATGACAAACAGAACCTTCACCATGTTTAAGCCCGATGCTACGGGCAAGGGATATACAGGAGCCATTTTAGACCAGATTGTGAAAGCCGGATTTGCCATTAAAGCAATGAAATGGACAAAGCTAACCTCCGAAAAGGCCGGAGAGTTTTATGCAGTTCATAAAGAAAGACCTTTTTACGGCGAACTGGTAGAGTTTATGAGCAGTGGAAACATTGTAGCCGCCATTCTTGAAAAAGAAAATGCAGTAGCTGATTTTAGAACGCTGATAGGTGCTACCAATCCTGCACAGGCAGAAGAGGGAACCATTCGCAAAAACTTTGCAGCTTCTATTGGCGAAAACGCTGTACACGGCAGCGACAGCGATGAGAATGCCGAGATAGAAGGCAACTTTTTCTTTAGTGCTTTAGAGCGGTTTTAAATAATTTTCAAGGAAAAAAACAAAAAGGTTTCAACAGGTGTTTATTCTGTTGAAACCTTTTTAATTTTAAGAAAAGCCTGTTAATGATTTCTTGAAAAATAGCTCTTTTACATGTGCTGGTTCCAAATTTTATCAAGTACACCTGCACCGTAAAATACACTTACTCTTGTGCTGCCGGTCACGCTATCCTGGTTGATTTTCATCATTTTCATAGAGTCGCCCACATGCACACAACCGTGGCTAATGCGGTCCAGCCTACCCACATGCAAAGCTTCGCCCCCATTGTAAAAAACGGCGTAAGGCATTGGCTGCCCTTTGTGATTCTTGTATCCTGCCCCGCCTTTGCGAATGACCCGGTGATTGATCACCGCATCTGTAATGCCATAGGTAGGCACATGCGCTCCTCCCGTTATTTCTACAGACAGTGTGCTGCCATCACCATAAGTGACTAGCGCAGTGCCATGCGGCATCACATGATGGTTGGCATCACGGATAGCATTGGTAAAAGTGACGGTAATTTTTTTGATTTTAGAAGGAGCGACACTTGTTGGAACTGATGAGGTGGCGGCATCAGTTTCCATAGCTAAATCGTCGGAATCAGTGTCTGCGCTATCGGCAGCAAAATCAGTTGTTTCGTCCAGGTTGTCAAAAGCAGTTGATGACATGTTTTTTTGGTTTTAAATGATGATGAAAGCTCTAATGTAAGAACAAAAAATGAAGGGGAGAAATTTGGATTGGATTGTGCGAAAGAAGTTTTGCAAAATCATTTATCTGGGAAAATAAAAAGAATGATACAACTTCCGACACAATACCATTAGGAGGTGATGATAGGGGTAGCATCCACGATTTTTTTAAATTAGCTTTACTAAAAAATAAACTCTCCTAAAATGTCATTAACCGTTTCCCAATACCTAGCCAGTCAACTAGTAGAAAGGCAAAGCATTCTGAATAACATTCACTCAATCATTGTAGAAAATGACAAAACTGTGGAACCTGTGGTAGAACTGATGATGGGCAAAGAAATGATTATTTACAAAGCGAGGGGTTTTATGAAATATGCGTTGGCGGGGGTCAAAAACTACATGTCGCTGCACGTGCTGCCGATGTATGGTTCAGCATCGGTGTATGAAAAGTACAAAGCACTTTTGCCGAAGGCGGCTTTTCAAAAAGGTTGCATCAATTTTAAGGAAGAAGAAGAAATGCCTGCTGACATTTTGAAACAACTGATTGCTGAATGTGCGCCAATTGATCTTTTAAAAATAAGAGAGGAATATTTGCAACAGAAAAAACAAAAAGCGAAGGCGAAGTGATTTAAAGTGGCTCACTCCAAGAGAGTGAACCACTTTGAGTCGGCCACTTTGTTAGTATTCCATTTTCCTCAAACTTGGTGCTTTGACCCAGGTGACGATGACCACCAGCAGTGTCATTGCACCACCAAAAAGAACGGAGGGAACCACGCCGAAACATTTGGCCGCAAGGCCGCTCTCAAACTGCCCCAATTCATTGCTGCTATTGATGAACATGGAGTTGACACTCATGACACGGCCACGCATTTCGTCGGGGGTTTTTAGTTGCACAATCGTACCCCGCACCACCATGCTGATGCCATCAAGAAAACCGCTGATGAGCAGGGCTGCAAAGGATAGCCAGAACAACTCTGACAAGGCAAACACAATAATGCATAGACCAAAACCAGCCACCACCATCAGCAATGTTTTGCCTTGTTTTCTTTGCAGTGGAAACAGGGCAAGCCCTATTACAATCAGGATGCTGCCAATGTCGGCGGCACTGTTGAGCCAGCCAAAACCGATTGGCCCAACGTTCAGAATATCTTTTGCATAGACCGGCACCATAGCCACCGCACCGCCAAAAAGAACGGCGAATAAATCAAGCGACAAAGCTCCGAGCACTTCTTTAGTGCTGAACACAAAGTTGAGTCCTTCCTTCACACTTTCCCATGTGCGCTTGCCGGAATTGTTGGCTGCTGCCGGTTTGCGGCGGATGGTGGTGAGGATGATAAAAGCCACTGCCATCAGAATTGTAACAACGACAAGTGTCCCCGAGTTTTGAATGTAGGCGATGCAAAATCCCGCAGAGGCATGACCAAGTACAGAGGCGGTAAGCCATGCGCCCTGGTTCCAGGTGATGGCATTTGGCAGTGTTTCTTTGGGCATCATTTGCCCGATGATGGCACCAAACACCGGCCCCGAAAATGACCTTACAATACCCGTCATGAAAATGATGGTGTAAATGCCAGCAATGATGAAGGCTTTGCCAAAATGAAGGTGAATGTAAGAGGTGGACAGCAGCAGCATGACAAATGCACAAAGGAAATAAGCCAGCAGAGCTTTGAGAAGTAAGCTTTTCTTCTCGCTGATGTCAATAACGTGGCCTGCATACAGTGCCAAAGACAGGGCAGGCACCACCTCCGCCAGCCCGATGAGGCCGATGGCGAAAGGTGCATTGGTCAGTTCATACATCCACCAGCCCACCAGTGTGCCCAACATGCGAAAGGCGAGAACAAAACAAAACCTGCCTGTGAGCAAATTCCTGAACTCGGGCATTTGCATGGCTGCAAGCGGGTTGTTTTTTTTCAGATAAATATTGTCCAATCAAATGATCATTAGGGTAAAGAAAAATAGTGTTGTCCATGCGGATAGTCATGCTCCAGTGCTTTTAAGATGACTTCTACATGCTGCTCATTACCTGTAAAGTCTGCATTGGAAGCATCAATGAACAGTGTTTTTATGTTGTGTTGCTTGATGTAGCTGGTATATGTTTCCTGAATGCTGAACAGGTAATCGTCGGCAATGGATTGCTCATAGTCCCGCTTTCTTTTTTTTATGTTTTCCTGCAGCTTTTTCACAGGGGCGTGAAGGTAAATGAGAATGTCGGGGTGCAGCAGTTGCTGGTGAATAATATCAAACAGTTTTTGGTAAAGCCTGAACTCCTCCGAGGGCAGGTTGACCTTGGCAAAGAGCAGGCATTTTGTAAACAAATAGTCGCTGATAGTAGCCGTTTGAAACATGTCGGTTGTATGCAGCAGGTCTTTTAGTTGTTTGTATCGCTCAGCCATAAAAAACAGTTCGAGTGGAAAGGCGTATTGGTCTGGACTTTCGTAAAATTTTGAAAGGAAAGGATTGTCTGCAAACTCTTCAAGAATAAGCCGTGCGTTTAGTTTTTTTGCCAATATACTGGCCAGCGTTGTTTTGCCGGCTCCTATATTCCCCTCTATGGTAATAAAATTGTACTTCATTCAATCAATTATAAAAACAACTGGTCAAACGTACATCAAAAACATAAGACACTAAACCCGGGAGTAAAAAAACAAAGTGACAATGCCTGATAAGAAGATCTGAGGGAATGCTGTGCTTGTCAGTTTTCAGTGTTTACACAAATCGTTGCAACCATTTTTGAACTTTTTTTCGATCGGCAGGTTACATTTGCACATTTATTTTTAGTATGGCAAAAAGAGGCATTGTTTTAATGAACCTGGGTTCACCGGACAGTACAGAAGTGAAGGATGTGAGAAAATACCTGATGCAATTCCTGATGGATGAGCGGGTCATTGATTATCCATACCTGCTAAGGTTGTTGCTGGTTGGTGGTATTATTGCTCCGTTCCGTGCTCCAAAATCTGCCGAAGCTTATAAGTCTGTTTGGACAAAAGACGGATCGCCACTGGTGGTTTTGAGCAGGCAATTGCAGAGTGCCTTGCAGGCGCAGGTAGCAGACCCGGTGGAACTGGCCATGCGCTATGGCAACCCGACAATGAAACATGCGTTTGATAATCTGGTTGAAAAAAATCCTGATCTGGAAGAAGTCGTTGCTATTCCGCTCTACCCGCATTATGCTATGTCAAGCTATGAAACAGCGGTGGAACATGCTAAAACTGTTCACAAAAAGAATGGCTATAAATTCTCGCTTTCTTTCATCAAGCCTTTTTTTGATGAACCGCATTATATTCATGCACTCACCGAAAATATCAGGCCCTTTTTGCAGGAGGAATATGACCAGGTTTTATTCAGTTATCATGGCCTGCCACAGCGCCACATGACCAAGGCTGATCCCACTCACAGCCACTGCATGAAAGTGGCTGATTGCTGCGATGTGCCTTCCGCTGCTCATGCCACCTGTTATCACCACCAATGCTGGACAACCACAAAGCTGCTAGCTGCCAATCTAAACATTCCTAAAGAAAAAACAGGCTTCTCATTTCAGTCAAGATTAGGACGTGAAGAATGGTTAAAACCCTACACTGCACTGCGTTTGGAAGAACTGCCAAAAGAAGGCGTCAAGAAACTGGTCATACTCTGCCCGGCCTTTGTAAGTGACTGCCTGGAAACACTGGAAGAAATAGCAATGGAAGGAAAAGAATCATTTCTGAAAGCCGGAGGCGAAACATTTACCGTTATTCCATGCCTCAATCTTCATCCATTGTGGGTGGAGGCATTGACAACATGGGTGGGGGATTTAGCCAAAGGAAACACTTCTATGTTGCTAAAAAATGATCTTCAATCCTGACCCTCTTTTGTAATTTTATGAAGTCTTGAATCCTGCTTTTGCATGAGCCTTTTTATAAGCTATCAAAGCTATAATCGCTAATAAAAAGATGACCCAGAACTTCACTAAAAATACGAGCATATCTTCCAAAAAACTCCAGCCGAAACTGAGTGAAGTGACTATTCTTTTTCCAAGACCAGGTTGATAAGGTTCTATTGTTTTGAAGTTGGCAATCATTTCTCTTCTGGCCGTTTGTCTTTGATAAACTGTAATGCTAACTGTGCTATATTCCACTTTGTCCGTAAGCGAAAGTGTTGAAATTTTTGCATTGTCTCCGTTCTCTTCTTTTTGTGTCAGCATTTCTTCCGCATCTGTAATATCTTTTAGCCTTTTCCCCTTATTGTCAATGGCCTGAGTAAGACGTCGCTCATATTTTTCAGACCGGTTTTGCTCTAAATGATTTGCAAGCATTTGCAGAGAAACATCTTCTGCTTTTATGATCCTGAAATCAAGATAGTCAACGTTTTTGGCTATTTCTTTCAGTGTTGTATCCAGTTTTGAATTTGGTACCCTGACAGTCATGTCACTGACTGTTGTATAGTTGGTTATTTCCAGCGAAGAATCAGGACTGGTGGGTGTTGTGGTCACATTGTCTTGTGTGCTGCTCAGGTTGGTAGAGGTAACGAAACCGCCATTCCTGTTCGTTATTTCCTCAATGTTGTATGTGGCCTGCACAACGTCTTTTACCTTAAATTTCAGATCGGCTGTTCTGATAAATTTTCGCTCGGTTTGTTTGTTGTTTTCACCATCCGGGGAAGGTGATTGAAAGACTTTTGCAGAAGTGCTGTCTGCTGTTAAATTACTTTCTATACTTTTTTGTTCATTAGTGCCGCAGCTTAAAAATGCAAATGCAAGTGCCGCTGCGGACATAATTTTCGCAGTGTTCATTTGAATGAATTTGGTGAATGAAAAATGATGAATTATGAGAGAAAAAAAGCAAAGTGCACTTGCCGTACATTAATACCTTTGCGCTTCAAAGGTTTCGGTTCTTTTCAGTTAAAGTTTTCAAAAAAGCATTATGCTGTTTTTGATTACCACACATCAGAGCGACCTCATTTTACTTAACTTTTTTTCATGTACTACTACCTCAAAGCACTGCACATTATTTTTGTCGTCACCTGGTTTGCTGGCATGTTTTATATGCCACGACTTTTTATTTACAATACAGAAGCCGGGGCAAACGAAGAACCGGTCAAATCTGCATTGCGCAGTCAGTACAACATTATGATGCGGCGGTTGTGGTATGGCATCACATGGCCTTCGGCAATCATTACACTGGTCTTGGGTATCACAGTTCTATTTACTGGACCCTGGAAGACGTTGCTTGCAGAGCCTGAAGGAAGGTGGCTGCTCATCAAACTTCTTTTTGTAGCAGGTTTATACCTTTATCATTTGTCGTTGCATAAAATTTTTCAGCAACAATTAAAAGGTGTTTTCACCTACACATCCCAACAGTTAAGGGTTTGGAACGAGATCGCCACCATTTTTTTAATCGCCATTGTCATGCTGGCGACAGTTAAACAAGCCATCAGTTTTGTGTGGGGATTGGTTGGATTGATTCTGTTTATTTTATTGCTGATGAGTGCTATCAGGATCTACAAAACGCTTCGAAAATAATCTTTGGTATTTAAGATCAGGCTTTCACATCGCAGGTTCGTAAAGTGTTTTTAACTAACAACCCATGCCAACACCAATGTTTCAAAAAACCTGTACTGCACCTGCAAATCTGCTTTCAGGTCAGGCTTTTGAAACCGGGAATAAATCACTCCTTCATTAGCAAGTTCAAAAGTTTTAAGCCGCATCATTTCGCTGAAATCAACCTTGCCAAGTCCATACCATTTATATATGGCTTCTTTCGCATTCCACGCTACGCTTAATAATTTTAGTTGCTCACTTTCATTATGTGTATGAACAAAATCAAGTTCATCGGGGTGGAGAAATTTGGTTTTGATGAGCAGCACTTTTGGAGTCATGGTTTCCACATCAATGCCCACACGGTGGTTTCTGCTGACAATGGCAGCAGCGTAGTCGGCGCAGTGGGAGAGTGAAAAATGATATTGTTCGCCGGGCAAATAAGGTTTGCGGGTATCGGCAATTTCAATTTCTTTGTTAGGAAAGTCGTGGAAGAGCATAGGCAGCAAATAGCGGCCTGCAAGGTGTTGCAGCCTTTTGTGCGGATGAGTGATTTCTTTTTTCAGGGGAATATTCAACGAAAAAAAACCTTCTGATTCTTCTATTTTCCAGATAGCAAGCCGTGTGGTTTCGTTGATATTTTGTTGATAAAATAGCGGCACTAATAGTTTAGTTGATATAGCTTGCAAGTTAGTAAGAGCAATTGCAAAACAACGAACCAAAAAGTACTTAATTCATCATTCATCACTTATAATTCATCACTCATAATGATTCTCTCCGACGAACGCATTCTCCAGGAAATAGAAAAAGGAACCATAAAATTAGAGCCTTATGACCGCGAATGTCTCGGCAGCAACAGTTACGATGTGCATCTTGGCAATTGGTTAGCCACATACAAAGAACACATTTTGGATGCTAAAAAGCACAACACGATAGAAGAGTTTGAAATACCTGATGAGGGCTTTGTCTTATATCCTCACATTTTCTACCTGGGTGTTACATTGGAATATACCGAGACCCACGCCCATGTCCCTTTTCTTGAAGGCAAATCCTCTACAGGCCGCCTGGGCATCGACATTCACGCCACGGCTGGCAAAGGCGATGTTGGTTTTTGTGGCAACTGGACACTTGAAATATCCGTAAAACAACCGGTGAAAGTTTATAAAGGAATGCCCATCGGTCAATTGATTTATTTTCCTGTTGATGGTGAAGTATTGGTAAGCTATAACAAGAAAGCCAATGCTAAATACAGCGGCCAAATCAACAAGCCGGTTGAAAGTATGATGTGGAAAAACAGTTTTTAAGGAAGATGATCTAACCTCATTTTTTCTGCCCCAAAGGCTTTTATTAAAAATAGAATCAGCAACGCTAAATCTTTACCAATTTCCATTTCCCTTTTTTAAACAAAATAACCGATGTGATTGTGACCGCAGTCTCGGTGGTCACAATGGCAAGAAAGACACCTATTTCCCCAAAGCCCCAAACCACTGCAACCAGGTAAGCGACGGGGATCTGAAAAAGCCAGAACCAGAAAAGATTAATGATAGTAGGGGTTTTACTATCTCCGGCACCGTTGAAGGCGTTCATCATCACCATGCCGACACCATAGAAAATATAGCCCAGGCTAACAATCCTCAAAGCAGACACAGCAGTCTTCATGACGGCGGGATTGCTGTTGATAATGCCAACAAAAAACTCCGCTCCTCCAAGAAACAATACCGAAACAAAGGCCATGAAGATGGCATTGTACTTTGCCACCTTCCACACACTTTGTTCTGCACGTTCGGGTTGATCGGCTCCCAGGTTTTGCCCTACAAGAGTAGCGGCCGCATTGCTCAAGCCCCATGCAGGCATAATGAAAAACACAATCAACCTGATGGCAATGCCATAACCCGCTATTGTGTCGCTGTTTCCAAAGCTGGCCATAATTCTCGCCATGGCTATCCAACTGGCTGAGGCCACAATAAACTGCATGGTGGCGATGCCTGCAACATTAGATATAGACTTTAGCAACGCAGCATCAGGACGGAAATAGTTGAGATGGATCTTAATAATTCCTTTGCCCTTTAGCAGGTTAAAAACCTGGTAGCAAACACCGATACCTCGACCAACGGTTGTAGCAATGGCTGCACCTTTCAACCCAAAAAAGTGAATGCAAACCGGGCAAAGAATAATGTTACAAATGTTTGCCAGCCATAGACTTCTCATGGCAATTGCGGCATCGCCTGCGCCACGAAAAATCCCATTGAGCAAAAACAGCAACATAATGACTGCATTGCCCATGAACATGATGCGGGTATAAGCTGTACCATACTCCACAATTTCAGGTGTGCCCCCCATGATCTGCAATATGTTTTTTGCAAACAATGAACCAACAATACTGATGATAACAGAAACCATCAGAGATAGCAAAATGGCCTGTGCGCCTGCCTTTGCTGCGCCTTCATGATTTTTTTCGCCCACCCTTCTTGCCACCATTGCGGTAGCAGCCATGCTGAGGCCAATGGCAATGGAATAAACAATGGTGATCATTGATTCGGTCAGCACAACTGTGCTGGAAGCAAGAGATGAATTGGTGGTCAGCTTGTTCACAAAGAAAATATCAACAACAGCAAACACACTCTCCATGCACATTTCCAAGATCATGGGAATGGCGAGCAGGAAGACTGCACGGCGAATGCTGCCCTTGGTAAAGTCCTGGTGTTCGCTACTGCCCAGGGATTCTTTGACAAAGGAAAAAAGACTTGCAATGCTTCGGTTATTTGGCATTTGTGAGAGTTGAGAGTTTAGAGTTGAGAGTTTAGAGTTTAGAGTTTAGGGTTTAGAGTTTAGAGTTTAGGGTTTAGAGTTTGGTAGTGTGAATGTTACAAATCAGCCATCCGACATCCGACATCCGACATCCGACATCAGCCATCAGCCATTTCTTTTGGAAACTCTAAAGAAAATCTTTCCGCTATTTCTCTTAAATCTTTTATCACGGCATCGTGCAGCGGAGTGCCTTCTTTCATTCTCACGGCTTCAGTTTCTCGTTCTATGTCGCCGGGTATTAATACTTTTTCATGCCCCTTGCTGGGTTTTGCTGCTCTGAATCTTTTGATCCAGTTGTCCATGTGCCATTTGTATTCATCCGCAGGACGAAACGCATCTATGCGCATGGCACCAAAGAAATGCCCCAAACCCGCACCAGGCATGTTTTGTGGCATGGGAACATAAGCCGGAAACGGCGGTACCCAGGGGCCATAGCTTGCGCCGCTGAGTACGGCAGAAAAAATATCTACAATGCTGCCCAGTGCATAGCCTTTGTGGCTGCCATGATCCCTGTCGCTGCCGAGGGGCAGCATGGCTCCATTGTTTTTTAGTGCGTTTGCATGAATGGTTGCATTACCTTCTTTGTCCTGCACCCAGCCTATTGGGGCATCTTCGTGTTTTCTTTGTAAAATTTCAAGCTTGCCGTTAGAAGCTGTAGTGGTGGCAAAGTCTGCCACAAATGCCGGTTCTTCCCCTGCGGGAATGGCAACTGCTATGGGGTTGGTACCAAGCATTTTTTCGATGGAAAAAGTGGGGGCAACCAGCGCACTTGCATTGGTCATGGCAATGCCGATCATGTCGTGTTCAAGAGCCATCATGGCGTGGAAACCGGCAATGCCAAAATGGTTGCTGTTTCTCACACTGACCCAGCCTGTGCCTACATTCTTGGCTTTGCTAATGGCCACATTCATTGCATAGGGAGCAACCACCAATCCCAGGCCGGCATCGCCATCAACAACAGCGGTGGAGGGTGTTTCGTGGGTGATGCTGATCGTTGGATTGGCTTTGATTCTCCCGGCTTCCCACAGGCGGATGTAGCCGCTGAGGCGGGCTACACCATGACTGTCTATTCCCCTGAAGTCTGCTGCCAGCAATACTTTGGTAGCTAAGGAAGCATTTTCATTATTGCAACCCATTTTGATAAAAGCATTGCTGACAAACTGAAACAACTGCTGGTATGAATAGGGGAGAGGCATAAAGGTAAAACTAATTATTAATTGTTAATGCCAATCAAGGGTTCAAATTGAAAGCATCAATTTTTTAAAATGACCGCTTTTGAATAGCATTGCCCTTTAGGGCGATGAAAAAAGGTTTGTTTCTCATTGGCTTTAGCCAAAGTATTTTAATTCGGCTAAAGCCAATGAGGTCGCATCACCATTCTTAATCCCTGCCCTAAAGGGCAAGGCAATTCAAATTCATTGACTAACATATTGTTTGGTTGGGACTTTTTATTGAGTAGTTACAAGTTCATCCAACCCTTGATTGGCATTGTTAATGATGAATTAAAAATGACAAATTAAAAATGTTGTTGACTTTGTGAAACTTTGCAGATAGCAAAACGTAAACCAAGCTGCCATAAAAGATGTGGTAAAAGGGAGTGACATGCACAGCATCCTTTGGAAAACCAAAACTGAATAAAGGACTAATGACCGTCCCCAAAAAAACCTGTAATTAATGAGATTGCTGGTTAATTATGAAAGGCGTGTTCTTCTTTCGGTTTATTTTCTACTTTTACGAACTGAAAAAATAAAATTAACACAATGGCTTATAACCTGCTTAAAGGAAAAAAGGGAATCATTTTTGGTGCGCTGAATGATCAGTCTATTGCATGGAAAACTGCTCAATACTGCTACGAAGAGGGCGCACAGATTGTGCTGACCAATGCCCCTATTGCACTAAGGATGGGCGAAATAAACAAGCTGGCTGAGGAGTGCGGCAATGCACCTGTGATTGGTGCTGACGTGACCAACATGGACGACCTGAAAGCTCTGTTTGAAAAAAGCATGGAACATTTTGGCGGCAAAATTGACTTCATCCTGCATAGTGTGGGCATGAGCCTGAACATCCGCAAAGGGTTTCACTACACAAAACTGAACCACGACTTTGAGCATAAAACCCTCGACATATCGGCCATGAGCCTGCACCGTGTGTTGCAAGTGGCTTACGAGCTTGATGCCATTAGCGAGTGGGGTAGTGTGGTGGCGCTGACCTACATAGCCGCCCAGCGTGTGTTTCCTGATTATAATGAAATGGCCGATGCCAAGTCGCTGCTCGAAAGCATTACCCGCAGCTTTGGCTATCACTATGGTGTAAAGAATAAAGTACGCATCAACACAGTCAGCCAGTCGCCTACCCGCACCACTGCAGGCAGCGGTGTCAAAGGGTTCGACGGCTTTATTTCTTTTGCAGAAAAAATGAGTCCGCTAGGCAATGCCGATGCTGCCGACTGTGCCAGGTATTGCGCAGCACTATTCAGCGACCTGACCCGTATGGTGACCATGCAAAACTTGTTTCACGATGGTGGATTTAGTTTTACCGGCGTGACGGCGGAGGTGATAGAACAGATGGAGAAATAGGCGTTAAAAATTAGGAATTAAACAGTCGCGCGGTTTTTTAATAATGGTTCTTATTTTTTCATAAAATTATTGAGACGTAGCAGATAATGTTGTAAAGACGTTGCAATGCAACGTCTTTACAAACGTCAATCAATCCAACGCATCCCAAAAATAAAAAATGACGATGCAATGTCAGATGCCCAATTTGGGCGTCTCTACAAACGTCAATCAATCCAACGCATCCTGCAAATAAAAAAGGCGCTGCATTGCAATGTCAGACGCCCAATTTGGGCGTCTCTACAAACGTCAATAAATCCAACATTTTCCGCAAATAAAAAATGACACTGCAATGTCAGACGCCCAATTCGGGCGTCTCTACAAACGTCAATCAATCCATCGCATCCCGCAAATAAAAAAAGACGATGCAACGCAACGCCTTTTTTTAAAACATAATAATTATAAAACCAAGGAACAACAAACATTCCTAATTCCTAATTTCTAATTCCTAATTCCTAATGGCGTTGTTGCATGAATAAGAGAAGATGCTGTTTAGAACTTATGCACTTTTAAAAAAGAACGGATATAGTTGAGTTATTTAGT
>JAYTGA010000040.1:0-4727 GCA_043733905.1 Segetibacter sp. | reverse complement strand
CCAAGTGGCCGTGTCATGATATAAATGATCCAAAAGGAAAGGACAGAGTTGAGTTTTAATTGCCTTGCTATAACAACGCACACAATGACCGCAGCGACTATAACACCTGTTATCAAATATCCAAGTCCCAAACCTTCTGCTATCAGATCTCCCGATGCTGTACCCAAAGCGAAAGTGAACAAAATAGTTAGCCAGTAAAAAGCTTCCCTGCGCCGGGTATAGATGGAATGAATGGAAAGTGTTTTTTCATTTGCATACCAAAGCACGAAAGTTACAAGCAGCAGCATGCTAAACAAGATGGTGCTTGTTTCTAACCGCACACCCATTTTGTCGGTTAGGTTATCTGTGACCAATGTTCCAAAAACACTGATGAAAACTACCGTAATCCAATAAATAAAGGGAATGTATCGCTTTGCTCTAAACTGGAAAAATAAAGCAATAACGAGTAATACTCCCATGACAACAGAAGTAGTTGTCAATCCGAAATTTAGGTTTACGTTTAAAAAATCGGCAAAGGTCTCTCCGACTGTTGTACACAACACTTTTATGATCCAGAAAAAGAAAGTGACGTGTGGAACTTTATTGATCAGTTCATTACTGGTGTTTTTCGTTATTGTATTCATTTCTTTGTTTCGGGTTTATTTTGTCTGTTTAAGAATGTGGGGTATATGTATATCCTAGTCAAAAAGTAAACCAGCTAAGTGTAATTATTATCATCATTTACGTCTTCCGCTAAAATTCCATTAATGCCTGGTCGAAAAGGAAAAACATTAGACATAGATGTAGAGATCGCTACGAAAAGCAAATGGGTTGGTTATAGCTATTTCGATTTAATAATATTATTTTTGCGCATTAAAACTTTTATTTTTAGTAATTTAAAGCTCCTGCATGAAACAATTTCTACTTTTTCTTTCTTTACCTCTTTTTTTTGCAAATAAGACTATTGCACAGATGCAACCGGCACATGTTGTCATTTGCATTCTTGAGAACCATGCTTACAGCCAGATTCATGGAAATGCTGCAGCTCCATATCTTAATAGCTTGCTAAATGACCCTAACACGGCAGCTTTGCCTTATTCGTATGCGCTTGCTCATCCGAGCCAGCCTAATTACATCATGCTTTTTTCAGGCAACAACCAGGGCGTAACCACGGACAATGTGCCCACCGGGCTGCCGTTTACAACCGCTAACCTGGGTGCAGAACTTACACAGGCAGGTTTTTCGTTTGCCGGCTATTCGGAAACTATGCCTTCTGTTGGTTACACAGGTGCTACATCTGGTTTATATGCCAGAAAACACAACCCCTGGGTAAACTGGCAAGGGACAGGTGCCAATGGAATATCATCAACAGTCAATTTGCCTCTGACCGCTTTTCCAACCAATTTTAATAATTTGCCTACGGTATCCTTTGTCATTCCTAACTTGGTTAATGACATGCACAATGGTACAGGGAATGGGCCAATTACCACCGGCGATACCTGGATACAAACAAACCTGGACAGTTACATTCAATGGTGCAAAACCAATAACAGTCTTTTCATCCTCACTTTTGATGAAGATGACCATTCCTCAAGCAATCAGATATTTACATCGCTTACCGGGGAGGATGTTAAAACCGGCAATTATTCCCAACACATTACTCACTACAATGTATTGAGAACTTTGGAAGATCTGTATCAGCTTCCTCATGCAGGGTTTAGTGCTGATTCTTCTTTCATCACCGACATTTGGAGAACTACATTGCCTGTTAAACTTAGTAGTTTCAATGTTTATAAAAAAGGAACAACGAACCAAATAGACTGGACTGTATCCCAAGAGATAAATGCGCTTTCTTTTGCAGTGCAAAGAAGCGCAAATGGAAAGGATTTTACGACTATCGGCACTTTGCCCTCACCTGGCAACAAAACCAACTACAGTTACATTGACAATAAACCTTTGCACAGTATAAATTATTACAGGCTAAAAATGATAGATGCTGATGGAAAGTTTAGATTTAGCCCTGTAAAAAGTGTAAACAACAAAACACATCTTTCTATTAGTATTTATCCAAACCCGGTAAAAGAGAATCTTGCAGTTAATTTATACAGCGATATGGATGCTGCAGTCATGTTAAACATTAGCACTGTTGGAGGAAATTTGGTGATGCAAAAAAGAATTGTTTCAATAGATGGAAATAATACGAACCAGATCAATATTGCTTCTTTGGCTAAGGGAAATTACCTGTTAACGGCTACTTTGGGAGATGAAAAGCAGGTTATTAAATTTGAAAAGGAATAACTGTTTTGTTTCTAAAGCAAAATTAAAAGCCAATTGTGATGCTGTCTTTTTCATTTGGCTCTATGCTTGCATTATCCCTTTTGTCTGATAATTCTATCATTCTTTAAAAAAATAAAAACCATGAAAAAAGTATTTTTAGTCATGATGAGTTTCGTGTTAATTTACACAAGTTCATTTGCAGGAACTGCACCAGATGCGGTTAAGAAATCTTTTGAAAAGAAATTTCCAAAAGCAACCAAGATAAGTTGGGGTAAGGAATCAGCAACTGAATGGGAAGCGGAGTTTACACTTGATGGCAAGAAGGTGTCTGCCAACTTTGCACAGGATGGTGCATGGGTAGAAACTGAAAACAAAATAGCTATTACCGCCTTGCCCAAGGCAGTTGCATCAGCTATTAAATCAAAATATGCCGGTTGGACTATTACCGAAGCAGACCAAACAGAAACTGCAAAGAACGGAACAGTCTATGAAGCAGATTTGAAAAAAGGGATGATGAAAAAGGGAGTTGCATTTAAAGCAGACGGCACTCCGGTAGCTGAATAAATAATTGTAAATTTTTTAGAAAGAGGCTGTATCAAAAGCCCAAAAAATTGAAAACAAGACCCTGAGAATCGCGTAAACGATACTATGTTTCCGATAGGGATCCGAATAAAAAAATAAGAGGCTGACCTTTTGGGACAGCCTCTTTTTCTCGAGTTTGACACCCTTTCGCCCTTCCGTCCTCTGAAACGCAGTACCAGTGCTGGTTGCTACTTCGATTTCGAAAAATTTGTAGGGAGAAAGCTGTTTGCAAAGTTGGTTTAAAGCCTTTATTTTTGCAGCTTATGGCTTTTTTACGTAAGGAGATAAAGAAAAGTGGAACCTACTTAAGCATTTGTGAGAGCTATCGTGATGAGGCTGGACGGGTACAACGGCGGGTATTGCGCCACCTTGGCAACGCAAACGACTATAACGAAGAATCGCTGGAGCGTATTGGTCGGCAATTGATTGAAATTGCCAAAGGTCCGACCCCTGAACCCCAAAACATTGAGGAACTTTCACGATACAACTATGGCTTTCCTTTGGTCATTCATCAGTTGCTTCGCCTTTATGATCTTGATGTACTTATGAAGCGGCTTACCCGCAGGCACAAACTTAGTTTTAGCCTGTTGCAGCATTTACTGCTCATGCTTTGTGACCGCTTCAACGATCCTTTGAGCAAGCTTGGTTCCTATAATCTGCAAAACGAATATACAGGTCTGGGACACTCTGTAGAACTACATCACATTTACCGCACCCTTGATTACCTGGCTGCCAATAATGACATCATTCAGACCCATATTTATAACAGGAACCGAAACCTGTTCAATTATGAACTGGATGTCGTGTTTTACGATGTGACCACTTTCTACTTCCACAGTGAAGTGCAGGATGATGGCGCCCTGCGCCAAATGGGTTTTGGCAAGGATGGTAAAATAGGCAAGACACAAATCCTGTTTTCGCTGCTGATAGATAAAAACAAAGTGCCGATAGGCTTTCAAATCTTCAAAGGCAGCCAGTATGAGGGTCATACTTTTGAGAAAGCCATTAACCAACTCAAAGCTAAATACAACATCAAACGCATTATCGTGGTAGCCGATAGCGGCATGCTTAATAAAGCTAACATAGCCCTCTTTGACAAGGGCGGTACAGCCGAAGGCTTTGAATACATAGTCGGAGACCGGCTCAAAAGCATGGGTGAAGCTGCCATAGCACACCTTACCAATCTTAGTAACTATACAACTGTCACCACAAAGGACAGTGAAGGCCAGGACCTCCCTCTCAAATACTGCACTTATCCATATAATGGCAGAACAATCATTTGCACCTGGAGCGAAAAACGGGCAAAAAAAGATAAAGCCGAAAGGGAAGAGAAAATAGCGAAGGCCAACAAAATGCTTGACCAGCCATCGAGCATAGAAAAGAAAGCAAGCCGCTACTTTATAAAAAATACGGGTGAAAAGAAATATACAATAGACCAGCAGAAAATAGATAAGCAGATACGTTTTGACGGGTTCAAAGCCATTGCTACCAATGCAAAAGATATAACACCACAACTGGCTCTTGAGAAGTACAAAGACCTCTATAAAATAGAACAAAGCTTCCGCAGCTTTAAAAGTTACTTTGAAACCAGACCCATGTTTCACTGGACAGATACCAGAATAGAAGGTCACATCGTGCTATGCTACATATCCTTTTGCCTGCTTGCTTTCCTGCAAAACAAATGCAGCTACAGTGAGCAAACAATACGCAGATTACTAAGCCGGATGGAGCTTTCAAAAATAGTACAGGACGGCGAAGTGCTATGGCTTAGATCAGCCACAAACGAACAAGCAGAACATTTATTAAAAACCATTCATTTAAAACAATTGCCTACTGCAATAAGCGATGCCACGATAACAAATCACCTGCCCTACAATTTGTAGGGGGAA
>JAYTGA010000039.1:0-29027 GCA_043733905.1 Segetibacter sp. | reverse complement strand
CAACGCCATGGCATAGAACTGATTGCTTCCGAAAACTTTACCAGCCTGCAGGTGATGCAGGCCATGGGGACTGTGCTGACAAATAAATATGCCGAAGGTTACCCAGGCAGAAGATACTATGGCGGTTGTGAAATAGTGGACCAGGTGGAGCAACTGGCCATTGACCGGTTGAAACAAATTTTTGACTGCGAATATGCTAATGTGCAGCCTCACAGCGGTGCACAGGCCAATGCTGCACTGATGCTAGCTGTATTGCAACCCGGCGATGCCATTCTTGGGCTTGATTTGAGCATGGGGGGACACCTGACACACGGCAGTTCAGTCAATTTTAGCGGGAAATATTACAAGCCTCATTTTTACGGCGTAACCCGTGAAGAGGGGCTGGTGGATTATGAAATGCTGGAAACAAAAGCAAGAGAAGTGAGGCCGAAAATGATTATTTGCGGAGCAAGCGCCTACAGCCGCGAATGGGACTATGCACGAATCAGAAAAGTGGCCGATGAAGTGGGTGCATGGGTGTTTTGCGACATGGCGCACCCTGCCGGGCTGATTGCAAAAGGCTTGCTGGCTTCACCATTTGAGCATTGCCACTTTGTAACATCTACCACACACAAAACACTGCGTGGCCCACGGGGTGGCATCATTTTGATGAAGAAAGATTTTGAAAATCCTTTCGGCCTCAAAGACATAAAAGGCAATCTCCGTATGATGAGCAATCTGATAGACATGGCTGTTTTTCCCGGTACGCAAGGTGGGCCGCTTGAGCATGTGATAGGGGCAAAAGCCATTGCCTTCGGTGAAATACTGACTGAAGAATTTGGTGTTTATGCAAAGCAAATCATTGCCAATTCGCAGGCCATGGCAAAGGCTTTTGTGGAAAAAGACTATCACTTGATAAGTGGCGGCACAGACAATCACCTGATGTTGATAGACCTGCGCAATAAAAACATCAGCGGCAAAAAAGCTGAAAATACGTTGGTAAAGGCTGACATTACTCTTAACAAAAACATGGTGCCTTACGATGATAAAAGTGCTTTTGTTACAAGCGGCATCCGTGTGGGCGTTCCCGCCATAACTACCCGGGGAATGGTGGAAAAAGACATGCAGTTTGTTGTGGACATGATTGACAAAACACTGATGAACGCCGATGATGAAAACACTGTAAACAGCATCCGAAAAGATGTGAATGATTTTATGGAACAGTTTCCGCTTTATCCGGAGATAAGTAGTTAGTACTTAGTACTTAGTATTTAGACAAGATAGAGTCAAAACTGATTAATTAAACCCTAAACATTCAACCCTAAACCTCTTCTAATTAAAACTCAACCCTAAACATTCTTCAAGCATGATTCAAAGAAAACAAACAATATGGTTGCTTCTGTGTGCAATTGCGGCTTTCTTTTTTATAAGAATTCCATTGTATATTGCTAAACTGGCTGACAGTTCTTCAAAATATTTTTCGACTACGGAAAGTTTGCCACTCTTTACCATGGGAGCTGTTGGAGGATTGCTGGCACTTGTGTCGGTTTTTCTGTTCAAAAACAGGAAAATGCAATTGCGGCTTTGCAGTGTCGGGCTGGTGTCAACTTTTGGGTTACTCGCTTTAGAAGTTCAAAGAATGAACGGTTTCAAAAACGATAACCCACTGCCAACAACCGTTGCATATTATTGGGGTGCATTGCTTCCCATGGCCATGATGGTGTTTTTTATCCTTGCCATTGTGAATATCCGCAAAGATGAAAAGCTGATAAAGAGTTTGGAACGATTCAGGTAATGTGCTAATTAGGTAATGTGCTAATTTGCTAATGAAAGAATTAATTCGAGAAGGACTAAATGGCTCAATTTGATGATGACTTAATTACTTAATCACTCACTTTTTCCGCTGCACTTTCATCCATAAACCATTCCACGTTGCCGTTCACTGGCTTTATTAATTGTGCAGGATATTCTTCTATGTTGGGTTTGTCTTTTAAAATGTGATGGACCGCTTCTGTTTTTTCTTTTCCAAAAACAAGAAATGCGATATGGGCTGCATTGTTGATGAGCGGTGCATTCAGCGTTATTCTGTGTGCATTTAACTCTTTTACAAAAACATCTTTTACCGCAGGTGCTGAATCGTGCAAAACAGCCGTGTGCGGAAACAACGAAGCGGTGTGAGAGTTGTCGCCGAGACCTAATAGAATCAGGTCAAAACAAATTTCTTTTTTCCCGAAAAATTGTTTGATGGTTTCTTCATATTGCGAAGCAGCTTCACTAAAGGGGAGCGATGTGTTGACTGCAAAAATATTTTCACTGGCAATATCTAAAGGCTCAAACAAAGCTTGCTTTGCCATAAGGTAATTGCTGTCTTTGTGAGTGAGCGATACATATCTTTCATCGCCAAAAAAGAAAAAAACCTTGCTCCATTCTATCTTGTTTTGATAGCTGTCAGAAGCCAGCAATTCATACAATTTCTTTGGCGAACTTCCTCCTGACAATGCCACAGAAAACCGGCCATTTTTTTCAATGGATGATTGGGAAACAGCAACAAAATAATCAGCCAGTTTTTTTATTGTTTCTTCGGAACTGGCGCAAATATTGAGTTTCATAGGAAAAGGGTTGAGGGTTGAGAGTTTAGGGTTTAATTCACTCGACACTAACCTTTCTTCACGGGCAATGTAAACCAATGAAATCCATCTCTTGCTATCAAAGCTTCTGCCAGTTCGGGGCCCCACGAATCGGCTGAATAATTAGGGAAGTTGAGGCTGATTTTATTTTTCCAGGAATCTAAAACAGGCATCAAAATTTCCCATGCTTCTTCCACCTGGTCGCCACGCATAAACAGGGTTTGGTCGCCCAGCATCACATCAAGCAGCAGGGTTTCATAAGCTTCCGGCCCTTGATTGGTGTAGGCGCCTTTGTAATCAAAAACCATGTCAACAGTGTTGAGGATCATGTCTAACCCTGGTCTTTTTGCCTGCACCTGCAGCCTTACGCTCATCTCCGGCTGAATGCTGATGATAAGCCTGTTTTGTTGCCAGCTTTCCGCTGCTTCTTTAGGGAAAACAAAATGCGGAACATCTTTGAACTGTATGCTGATGACCGATGAACTCTGGTGAATGCGCTTGCCTGTTCTCACATAAAACGGTACACCCTGCCAACGCCAGTTGTCCACAAAAAACTTAATTGCAGCAAAGGTTTCAGTGTTTGATTCTTTAGCAACATCTTTTTCTTCCCTGTAGCCGGGCACCTCTTTTCCTTCCATCCATCCCGAGCCATATTGCCCTCTGACAGATGATTTCCTAACAGTCTCGGGGTCAAACTTTCTGATAGCCCGCAGCACATCCACCTTGCGGTTGCGTACTTCGTCTGCATCAAAATTGACAGGTGGTTCCATCGCTATCAAACACAACAATTGCAGCAGGTGGTTTTGAATCATATCTCTCAATGCGCCTGATGAATCGTAATAAGCACCGCGATCTTCCACACCCAACTGCTCAGTCACCGAAATCTGGACATGCTCTATATAGCTCCTGTTCCACAAAGGTTCTAAAATGGAATTGGCAAAGCGAAAAGCCATGATGTTTTGAACTGTTTCCTTTCCCAGGTAATGGTCTATCCTGTAAATCTGGTTTTCAACGTAATTTTTGGTTAGCAATTCATTCAGTTCCTTGGCCGTTGCTAAATCATGGCCAAATGGTTTTTCAATCACAATCCGTGTTGTTTTAGGGTCACTTCCCAGGCCACTTTTGGTAATGTTTTCTGCAATAATGGGGAAGAGATTTGGTGCGACTGCCAAATAATAAATGACGGTTGCTTTGGTATCCCATTTGGCATTGTATTCATCTATTTTTACACCAAATTCTTTATAAGTGTCTGCATTGTTCACGTCTGCTACCTGGTAGGAAATGTGTTCTGCAAACTTGCCCCAGGGTTCATCTTCAGCTTTTCCACTTCGTGAAAACTGGTCAATGCCTTCTTTTACTTTCTTACGAAAATCGTCATCAGAATATTTGGTGCGACCGGTGCCAATAATGGCAAATTCATCGTGCAGCCATTTGTCTAAAAAAAGATTGTAGAGTGCAGGGCCTATTTTTCTGAAATTGAGGTCGCCGGTTGCACCGAAAACAACAAATATGGTAGGTTCACATTTTGGGACGGACATGGTTTGTTTTTGTTTTTTTTCAAAAGTTTGAAACTGCTTCTTTAATAAATTTATTTTTTCGTGAAAAGGCAAAATTATTTGACCCACTCCGTATGAAACACACCTTCCTTTCCAACCAGTTCATAAGTGTGCGCACCAAAATAATCCCGCTGCGCCTGTGTTAAGTTTGAAGGCATTTTTTTGCTGCGCAATGTGTCGAAATAGGTAATGCCAGATGCATAGCAGGACACAGCAATGCCCGCTTCGATTGATTGCGAAATAATGGCTCTTGCAGCGGGCAATGATTGGTTGATGAGTAATTGAATATTGGTGTCCAGAAGAAGATGTTGCAGGTTTTCATTGTTTTGATAAGCATTGTAAATATCATTCAAAAACAACGACCTGATGATGCAGCCGCCTCTCCATATTTTGGCAATTTCACCCATGTTCAGGTTGTAAGCGTAATCTTTGGAAGCCTTTGCCAGCAGGTGCATCCCCTGCGAATAGGTAATGATCATGCTGAAATAAAATGCCTGCTCCAGTTGTGCCAGCACTTCATTTTTATCACCTTTCACTAAAATGGTTTCCGGATATAAACCTGCTACTTCTGTACGCAGTTGTTTGAACTTGGAGAGGTCGCGGATGGAGACTGATGTGTCAATGACCTGCAGCGGCAGTTCTAGATCCATAGACACCTGCGATGTCCATTTGCCAGTGCCTTTTGCTTTTGCTTCGTCTTTAATATCGTCCACCAGCAAGTGGTCTGTGCCGGGTGCTTTATAGGCAAAAATATCTTTAGTAATGTCCAACAAAAAGGATTGAAGCCGTCCCTCATTCCATTGGGTAAAGACTTGGCCAATGGCTTCATTGTCTAATTGCAATCCTTTTTTCATGATGTCGTAGGTTTCAGCAATCAGTTGCATCAACCCATACTCAATGCCGTTGTGGACCATCTTTACAAAGTGACCGGCGGAGCCGGGACCAATGTAAGTAACACAAGGCACACCGTCCACTTTAGCTGCAATGGCTTCAAAGACAGGCTTCATGATTTCGTAAGCCGCCTTGTCGCCGCCGGGCATCATGCTGGGGCCACGTCTTGCTCCTTCTTCACCGCCGGATATGCCCATGCCAAAGAAGTGGAAACCCTTTGCTTCCAGTACTTCAACACGGCGGTTGGTGTCGGTGAAGTGAGAGTTACCTCCGTCTATAATAATGTCACCTTTATTGAGCAGAGGTGTCAGTTCATCAATAACTGCATCCACTATTTTGCCGGCAGGCACCAGCATAATAATTGATCGAGGTGTTTGTAAACTATTGACAAAAGCGGTGATTTCTGAAAATGATTTTACTTTTTTTCCTTCGCCTTCTTTGTCCAGCAAAGCTGCTTTGGTGGCATCTTTGTCATAGCCTGCCACGGCAAAATCATGGTCTGCCATGTTTAGCAAAAGGTTGCGGCCCATGGTGCCAAGACCTATCATTCCGAAGGTGTATTTATCTGTTGAAGCCATCTTAGATTCTGTTTATGTGGTTAAAGATATTCTACTTGTTTTGTGATAAGGTGAGCAAAGATGCGTAAAGCTGAAAAAGTACAAGTCCCGATTTAAAAGGTACTTATCGGGATGCCGACAATGAAGTCGGCAAGTGACACAAGAATGCTTAATAGCCGTACTAAAGCCAAGTACAAAAATTGTTTTTCTGCACAAAAAAATAGCTCACTGTTATTCTATTGCCTTCACTTTTGCAAGCCGCCGCATGTGTCTTTCAGCATTGGTAAATGATGCCTGCAAAAATGCTTCCACCAACTCTTTTGCCACCATTTCCCCAGTGATGCGGCCACCAAGACACAGCACATTCATGTCGTCATCTTCCACACCCTGGTGGGCGGAAAAATGATCGCCGATCAATGCGGCTCTTACACCTTTTACTTTGTTGGCCACCACAGATGCACCCACACCGCTGCCGCATACGGCCACACCTCTTTCCACTGTTTTGTCCGCCACAGCCTTTGCCAGCGGGATCACGAAATCAGGATAATCGTCGGCTGGGTTGTTTTCAAAAGCACCAAAATCAGTGACTTTATGCCCGAGTGACTGAATGAAGATGCTGAGTTCATGCTTAAGTTCAAAACCTCCGTGATCTGCGGCTATGCCTATTTTCATGTTGAATGAAATTTTGTTAGAAATAACAAATATCGTGCAGAGGAAATGATTGCCACTTCAAATTTAAGCTGGATGATTGTGAAATGGGATAGAAAGAAATATCATTATTTTTTGACCAAAAGAAATATGGATGTGGCTAAGCATTTTTCAAATAAACGTGAACAATGTTATTTTTCCCTGTATTTCTTTCATCAATCACAAAGCGGTTGAGGCTTTTAATCAATGGCAGCAATTTTTTAAACCCATAATTTCTTGGGTCAAAATCGGGTTGCCGTTTTAGAATAAGATTGCCCAGGTCGCCGAGGAAAGTCCAACCGTGTTCATCCGCAAGATCGCTCAGGCTGCTTTCGACCAACCGGCTCAGATCGCGGCTTTGCTTCAGATGAGTTGGATCAAAGCTAGCCACTGGCGGAGCAACTACAGGAGCTTCTTCTTTTATCTTAGTTGTCTTTGAGGTTTTTTTTATTTTAGAAATTTTAGGCTCAGGCTTTTCTGTTTCATTCCAGCTTTTCAATATTTCTATGTAAATAAACTTGTCACATGCAGAAATGAAAGGAACAGGTGTTTTCTTTTCGCCAAAACCAAACACTTTCATCCCGGCCTCCCGAAGACGGATGGCAAGACGTGTAAAATCGCTGTCGCTGCTCACAATGCAAAATCCATCCACCCGCCCTGAATATAGGATGTCCATTGCATCAATGATCATAGCAGAATCAGTTGCATTCTTGCCCTGTGTGTAGCTGTATTGTTGTATAGGTGTGATGGCGCTTTCGAGCAGAACACCTTTCCAGCCGGAAACAGTTGGTTTGGTCCAGTCTGCATAAATTCTTTTGAAAGTCGGCGTTCCGTACTTTGCTATTTCCTGCAACATTTCTTTGATGTTGCTATAAGGCACGTTGTCCGCATCTATTAAAACGGCAAGGCGCAGGTCTCTGATTGGTTCCATTGGTGCAAGGTATGGAAATGTGGAATATTGCTTTCGTTGATGATTCTAACACTTTATTTCCAATGATTTAAAACAAGTAACCCCATCATTTTAAGTTTCCAATCGTTTATACTTTATAACTTTGGACTTATCAAATGCAAAAGGTAAAATAATATGAGACATGTAACAGTCTATACCACCGATAAAGAATATTTTCATTTTCTGGAACTAGCTAAAAACCTGAATTATGTAAAAAAAATTGAGACGGACGAAGAAACCAGAGAAAGCGTTTTAGACAATATCAAATCAGGGTTAGAAGAAGTGCAATTATTTAAAAACGGGAAATTAAAAACAACTCCTGCAAAAGATTTTTTGAATGAGCTATAAAATTGAGCTTTCTGATAATTTCAAAAAAGAGGCCAAAAGACTTTCAAAAAAATATTCGTCTTTAAAATCAGAATTGGCAGAACTATTCGCCAGGTTAGAAATTGACCCAACATTTGGCACTGCACTTGGCGATCATATTTATAAAATCAGGCTTTCTATTGCCTCTAAAAATAAAGGTAAATCCGGTGGAGCAAGGGTTTTGTCTTTTGTAAAAGTTACGAAAACTACCGTTCTGCTCTTTTCCATTTACTCAAAAGGTGAAGTTAATAACCTTACAGACAAACAAATTCAGGAATTGATCAAGAATTATTTGTAATGCAATTGGGGAAAGTTGGCGGTAGAAAATGATGAGCCAAGCTCATGCACAAGCGATTTCAAAAGCATTAAAAACAATTATTCAGTTTTAATAAAATAATTCTTACCAACTCTTTATATTTGGAATGTGTTACGACAAAACCTGCTCATATTGCTTGCCTTGTTTATCTGTGCGAAAGTTTCAGCGCAAACCTGTAGTGGTCCCGGGCAGGTGCCGGGCAGTGAGTTTCCCGTGTGTGGAGCCACTGTTTTTTCCCAGACTGTAGTGCCTGATTGCAGCGGCAATGTTGTACCCACTCCATGCACCGCTACCACAGGAATAGTGTTTGCCGACAAAAACCCTTATTGGTATAAATTCACTTGTTTTGCCGCAGGCACACTTGGTTTTTTGATCACTCCCAACAACCTGGCCGATGATTATGACTGGCAGCTTTTTGATGTCACAGGGCATGCCTCAGCCGATGTTTACACAGATACTTCTTTGTTTGTATCGTGCAACTGGTCTGGCGAAGTTGGCCTGACCGGGGCTTCGGCAGCGGGCACATCTTCTATCAATTGCGCAGGTGTTGGCATCCCCCGGTTTAACGCAATGCCTTTTCTTTTAAAAAATCACAATTATTTGTTGATGGTGAGCCATTTTGACGATGGAACACAGAGCGGCTATACCTTGGAGTTTTTTGGAGGAAGTGCCAACATTACGGACACAACTGCATCCAGAATTGTAAGTGCGGCTGCCTCTTGCAGCGGCAATACAGTAGGAGTGAAGTTGAACAAGAAACTGAAATGTGGCAGCCTTGCAGCCGATGGTTCTGATTTCAGTTTGTCCGGTACCTCTGTGCAGATTGTTCAGGCAAGTGCATCCAACTGCATTACGGGGTTTGACATGGATTCTATTGTCCTTACTTTAAACAGCTCATTGCCGCCAGGTACTTATTCAGTTTCCTCAAAAATAGGAACCGATACAAACACCCTGCTTGATTATTGCAACAATCAAATGGTTGTCGGTAGGTCGGCACCGTTTACGGTTTCGTCCATATCTGCTGCACAAGTGGACAGCCTTTTACCAGTTGGTTGCAGGCCAAATGAAATAACTGTTTTGCTAAATAAACCTGTGTTGTGTTCATCTATAGCGCCCAATGGCAGCGACTTTGACATTACCGGTTCAGCCGCAGTCAACATTGTTTCCGCTGTGGTATCCTGTAGCGGTTTAGCTACTTCAGTCATCAAACTTCAGTTGAGCGCACCCATTAAAAAAGGAGGAATTTACCAGCTATCCGTAAAACAGGGAAGCGATGGAAATACCCTGGAAAACCTCTGCCTGGTCCCTACGCCTGTTGGCAATTCAAAATCATTTACCACCTACGATACTGTTGATGCAGGATTCAGCTATGTCATCAACCGCTCATGCCAGCATGATACGATTCATTTGTTTGGAAATGCAAATGCAATCCCAACATTGTGGAACTGGATAATTGATAACAACATCAAATCGGTTAGACAAGATACATCGCTTATATTTTCATCAGGGGGCATTCACACTGTTCGCCTTTTTGTGAAAAATGGTGTGTGCATAGATTCTTTAATTAAAAAATTGACCATTACTCCTTTACCACCTCTTTCAATTACTGTTTCAAAAACCTGGGCATCATGTGGCAATCAGAATGGAGCTGCTACCGTAACGGCTTTGGGTGGATCGGGTAGAGTGACATACTTGTGGACTCCGGGAAATTTTGTGACAGCTTCGATCGCCAATCTTTCTGTGGGTATGTATAAGGTGATTGCAACCGATTCTTTAGGCTGTAGTAAGAAGGACAGTGTGTTCATTGATTCGTTTCCGGCACCCCGTGTAGCGTCGGTAGTTGTGAGTAATGTGAAATGTTACGGGGCTAAAAACGGGCAGATAACAGTTAACCTGAAAGGTGGTGCCATCCCAATTTTCTTTCAATGGAAAAACGGTGCTGCAACATTTACCGGCAATCCTTTACGTAATCTTGACACAGGCAAATATTCCCTGAAAGTGACAGATGGAAATGGTTGCACAACCACAGCAAGCGCATTCATCAGCCAGCCGTTTCCGCTTTCTCACCTTGTGAAGACGACCGATGCCCTCTGTGTCAATGCAAACGGATCAGCAAGCATTACCGTTGCCGGTGGTACTCCTGCATACACATACAAGTGGCAGCCAAGTGGCGATACAACTCCTGTCATTACTGGGTTGGCTGCGGGCAATTATATAGTGAAAGTGATAGATCGTAATGGCTGTATAGATACTGCACATGTACTGATCAAAACCCCACCAGGGCTGACAGGTTTCATTGTCATCCAGGCTAACTCCTGCCAATCTGCGGCCACCGGCAGTGCTACTGTCGCCTCAGATGGTATTGCTCCGTTCAAATATGCCTGGTCGCCGGGCGGTGGCACTACGGCAAAAGACAGTGGTCTGGCAACAGGAAATTACATCGCTACCATTACAGATAGCAGGGGTTGTTTTGATACTGTGCATGTTCGTATTGGTAAGAATATACCCATTTCCGCCACTGGCAATGTGAAGAATGTAAGCTGCCACAATGGTGCAGATGGGTCTGTGAGTTTTGCAACCAGCGGAGCGGCCCCTTTCAGCTTTGCGTGGCTGCCCAATGTCTCGGCCACCGCCACCGCTAACGGTTTGCGAACAGGTACTTATGCAGCAACCATCACCGATTCTTTTGGATGCCAGGTTACTAAAACAGTGAAGGTAAAAGAACCGACTGTGCTAAAGGTGAAAGTGTTGAGCTATAATACAACCTGTGGCCTCAGTAACGGAAGTGCAGACGCCATTACCACAGGCGGTACACCTCCTTATGCGTTTGACTGGTCAACAGGTCAGCATGCAGATAGTATCGTCAATTTGTCCCCCGGCAATTTATCTTTAACTGTCACAGACTCCAATGGCTGCACCATTAGTAACAATGCCATTCGTATTGCTTCATCTTTTCCCCTGAAAGCGACTTTGGGAGCGGATATTGATTTATGTCCCGGCGATACGATTTCCATTTCGCCCGGTTCATACACGGCTTACAAATGGCAGGACGGTTCAGCTTTGCCAGCTTATGTTGCCAAACATGCCGGGCTTTATTCCGTTCTGGTCACAAATGCTGATGGCTGCACTGCCACCGCTTTACTGACTGTTTATCCGGTTTGCCAGGATGTATTATTTCCCGGCGCATTCACGCCAAACAATGATGGACACAACGATGGTTTCGGTCCGCTTGGAACATTGCATTCCATACAGGATTATGCCCTGCATATTTATGACCGCTGGGGCAAAACAATTTTTGCGACAGCAAATCCATTTGACAAATGGGATGGCAAAATCAATAGCTCCACCGCTCCACCCGGCACTTATGTGTGGATCGCCACATTTACTTTTAATGGTAAACCGGGCAGGATAAAAAAGGGGACGATTGTGTTGATGAGGTAGGGGGGAAGCAATTAAATTTTTGCAAACAAACAGGATTACCTCAAAACCCCCGCAGCCCATTCAATTGAATATTTGGCTTTAAAAAACTTGACCTTTAACTCAATTGTTTTTTGCAAAGCTTCGAGACTTTTTATCTCTCTTGCATTGACCAAAAACAAGCTGGATTCTCCGTTGTTAAACTTCAGTAATTCATTTTTGTAAAGACTGTTGTAATTGTTGTAGGCAGCTTCTATTGTTTTGAGTTGTTGTTGCAATTGCACAAATTCATTGAAATAGTTTCGGACTTTATTTTCTATCTCCCACTTTTTTTGTGTTAAGTCTAAATGGGTTTCGTCAATTTTCAATTTGGCTTTTGCATAATCGCCCCTTGCTTCTCTTAAAAAGATCGGGATTTTAAAATCAACTCCCCATTTGTAATTATTTTCAAGCATGGTTGTGCTAATTCCTTTCAGAACCAGGTAATCTTTACTAAGCAAATTGGCTTTGGCATTGATGGTTGGCAGCAGACTTTGCTTTTTTAATTTCCGCTCCACTTCCAAAATTTCAATCTTGCTGTTGTAAGATAATACGGCGGGGTTAGTTTGTAAAGAAGTGTTTACCATGTCGTCCAGGGAGCTTATGTTTTGCGTGTATTTTTCGAGAAATGCAGTGTCGGGAATATAATATTCAGAAACCAGGTAGGTGCTATCATTTTGCTGCCACAGGTAGCCTGAAAGGTCTAACGATGCAGTATTTAATTTCATGAGAGCATCAGATTGTAATAGCTGAAAATTCTGCACTTGGGTATATGCTTCCAGTGTGTCCATAAAGCTCTTGTCGCCATTGGCAGTACTAATTTTCACCAGCCTGACCCTGTCGTTGCTAATTTGCAAATACCTGGAATACAAGGCATTCAACTGGTATGCACCTGCCCATTGAATATAAGTGACGTAGGCATTGTAAAGTAAATCGTTTAACATCTTCAACCTTTCCTGCTCACTTTGCTTTTGGAAAATTTTTGCCTGTTGAAGAACAGCCCTTCTTTTGTCCAATATCAATCCTTTGGCCAACGGCAGTTCTATGCCGAGGTAACTTGTTTTGCCAACACTTTCTTCGCTGCTAAGATAATTGCCGCCATTGTTTTCCAGCCCCGTTTTAATGTCGCCAACCGGCAGTGGAATTTTTAGTTCAGGATTGGTGTAGTAATAATAATTTTTGCCGTTAAATGTCTTCCGGCTTGCATTAAAACCGGCGATGGGATCAAATGCGCCTTTTGCTGAAGTCAGTTCAGCTTTAGCTTTGTCTATTTGCAAATTTGCCTGTTTTGCAACCGGGTGAAACTGCTTTACCTGGTTGATAAACTCATTGACAGCAAAAATTTGTTGTTGCTTCGTTTGCGATTGTGCAATCAAAATGCTGACAGAAAACAGGATAAACAATAATGCTTTCATTTAATTTTATTTCATTTTTTTGTCCGCTGTTTCTTTCTTTTCAGTTTGATAATACTCCGGCGGAAAACCGTTGATGTTTCTCCATAGTTCGTAGCCTACTTTAACATTTTTCAGTAAAGCGATTCCTGAAGCGCCACCGCCCATTTTTAGATTTTTTGGCCATGGTTTTTCTGTGCTATCACTGTCTTCTGCCACCAGCACCCTAAATTTTCCATTGGTGCTAATGTTGGTTTCAATGGCTGTAACTCTGCCGCTAAATGTGCCATAGCTGGTTTTTGGCCAACCACTAAAAACAATCGCAGGAAAGCCGTCGAAAACAAACCTCACTTTCTGACCAATATCTATTAGTGGCAAATCCATGGGCTCTATAAACATTTCTACAGCATATTGAATATTGTCCGGCACAATTTCCAACATCATTTCACCATCTTTCACAAACTCCCCCAGTCCGGCTTTTTTCGCCTTGATTATTTGTCCGTCCTGCGGAGCTAAAATGTAGTAAAGCTTATTGCGAATGTCATAGTTCGAGTAGGCATTTTCCAGTTTGGATATTTCGGCTTCGGTGCTTGATATGGTTGCTTCTGTAGCAAACCGGTCGCCTTGTGTTTTTGATATTTTATCCAGGTAATCCTGGACTACACTGTTCTTTTCTATCCTTAGATTAATTAGCTCTTGTTTGCTTTGTGCCAACTTATTTTCTGTGCCTGTTTTTTTTGAAAATCCATTTTGAAAACTAACTTTTCTTTTTTCAAAGTCAACCATTGAAACAGCACCACTGTCCAACATGGTTTTGCCCGCATCTAATTGTCGTTTATAGACCGCCAGCTCATTGGTTACAGCAATGACTTCTATGCTGTCGCTTATTATTTTTAACTGCTGTTGTTTTAGCTTGTTATCCAGCGATGCCAACTTTAACTCTCTTGCTTCGAGCAAAGCTTCCACCTGTGTGTTGGCCGTCATTGCTTTATTTTTATAGCCCTCAGCAGATTGCTGTTTTGAATTGATTTGCTGCTTTGTTCTGTTAAGAAGATCAGGATCAAAATAATCAACTTTCACCTCGCCAAGTTGTAAGATGGTGTCCCCTTTTTTTACAAAATCGCCTTCTTTTACAAACCACTTAACCACTTTGCCTGCAAGAATTGTATTGATTTCCTGTGGCCGGTGTTCCTGCCTGATAGTGGTGACAGTTCCCTTGGCTTTGATGTTTTGTGTCCAGGGCAAAAGCATTGCAACAATCAAAAAAAAGACGATAAATATCGCCCAGTTTTTTACACTGCTCTGTTTGTCTATTTTATAAATTTTTTTGTAGGAAGTTAGTTTGGTATCGTTGAACTTCTCGTCAATATCGTCATTGATAAATGTTTGCATAGTAGGTTTAATTTTTTACAACTCCATTTTCTAAAACAATGATAGCATCACATTTTTGCTGAATGGAAGGGTTGTCGGATGTAATAATGATTGTTGCATTTTTATCGTTTCGAAGAAAAGAAAAAAGTGCTTCTGTTTCATTTTCATCCAAATAATTAAAGGGATTTTCCAAAAGTAATAACCGATGATTTCCCAGTAAAGCTCTTACGAGCAAAATCTCTTGTTTGATATTATTTGAAAGATTTTTGCCTTGCACATTGAGCACTGTATCGTATCCGTTTTTATGGGCCTGAATAAAATTTCTGAGTTTTAATTTTTCAGTGATTTTTGATATTTGTGGAATAGAAACATCATTGCTCGACATTGTTAAATTTTCTAATAATGTGCCATGAAAAATATCTTGCTGGCTCAGAAAAATGCCTGTTTGCGACCGGAGATTTTTTAAGTTGTAATTTAAAAGAGGAGCATTGTCAATCAATATATTTCCCTCAAAAGTTCTGAATGCACCAGTTAGCAATCTTAGAAAAGAGGACTTGCCCGAACCCGAAATGCCTGTAAGGCAAACAAGTTGGTTGGGCAAAATATTTACAGAAACATTTTGCAAAACATATTGATCAGAATATTTGTAACTGACTTGTTCAAACTGAATTGAAACCCCTTTTTCTATCTTTTGCAATTCCAGTGATCCTGAAAGCTCCGTTTCACTATCCAACACTTTACTTAACTTCTGTAGCGATGTGAGTGTGTCATAAATTTTATCTAGCGTGGTAATCAATTTTTCGACCGAGTTTATTATGGCAAGGATGACAATATCTGCGGCAATAAACTGTCCGACATTTATTTGCTGATCTACCAGCAGCAGAGCACCTACTAACAGCATGGCGGCTGTAATCACTATTTTAAAAGTTATTAAGCTCCAAAATTGTGTCAGCAAAATTTTAAAATGCGATGTTCGTGCATCTAAATATTTTCCTACAAGCTCGTCGGTCTTGGTAATGTGAAGGTTAGTGTTTTTACTATATTTAAAAGACTTGATCACCCTAGCCATTTCCTCAAGCCAGCTTGCGATAGAATACTTGTAATCACTGGCTTTCATGCTGGTTTCAAAACCTTGTTGCGCTGTGAATTGAATGATAATGATTACAAAAAATATGAGTAACAAACCAAAGCCAATAAAAATTGGATGATACAATGAAAGCAATAGTAAGCCAAAGAAAATCTGAATAATAGCCGTGGGCAAATCGAGTAATAATTTGTCAATACTTTTAGTAAGCGAGGGAACATCAAAAAACCTGTTGACCAGTTCCGGCAAATAATATTTGTCGAGTTTTTCTACATTCAATTTTGGCAACCGGTCTGCAAATTCGAGGGAATATCTAGTAAAAATCTTTTGCTTAATTTTTTCAATCACCTGAATCTGTCTTACCTGTACCAATCCATTCAAAAACACGCCAAATACCACCATTACAATAAGGACAACGATGGATGCCGAGATTGAACCGGCCATCACAAAACTGATAATTGTTTGAATGCCCAACGGTAAGCTCAAAGAAATTAAACCACCTAATATTGAAAAAAAGTAAATGCTTGAAATGTCTTTTTTATCAAGTTTCAATATTTTAAAAAGCTGTCTTACAGATTTTAATAAACTACCAGAATAATTCTGATTCATACGAATTCTAAGTTTTAATGCCGGAACGGCAAAAATACTTTGAATGATGGCTGCAAATTCATAATGAATTTGAAAAGAATTTCAAGGAGGAAAATGATTGAATTGGGTAGGGTGATTACGTTGGTGTGAAATATATCCGACTGTTTCACGACTCCTTCCGCTTGCTCATCGCTTCTTTCAGCGATTCAATGGTTGTTTGAATGTAGTAATAAGCCTTTGTTTTTTCATTGTTCCAATAGCGCATGGGAAAGAGGGCCCCACCACAGGCTGCACGTTCATTTTCTAAAGGTCCTCCTGCTGCACCATCAGAATTTTGAGAGAAATGTTCAAAATTGGTGAGCGTATATCTGTAAGCATGGTAATGACAGGAAATGGTTAATGTGAAACCGATGTAACCTTTGCCCCTGTCGCCAAGTTCATCCACGGGTAGATTAATAGAGCCTCTGCAAATAATTGTTCTTTGCGGGTCAAGGATGGTCGTGCTGTCCTTAGGGCTATTAAATTTTCCCGCAATAAAAGATTTTGCAAGAATATACAATGAATCACCGGATATGCCCGGAGGATGGATTGTTTCGGTAAACTCAATTTTATCATCGGCACTATAGGGCCACATCACATAGCCGGATCTTGGCTGAGCAAAACTTTGAAAACTAAGAGAAAAAAGAATAAATGTGGATAAAAATAATTTCATTAAAAAAAACTAATTTTAACAAAATAAAGCATTCAATTGCTTATAAATGACTTTTTAATGTTTATTTAAGGACTTTTTGGTCAATGTTGATAATGAGTTGCGAAAGCATTCACTATTCACACCCTTTAAAGATCAATAGAGAGGTATCTGTTTATAAAAGTTGCAATGCCCCCGTTCGTTTTAGTGAAATGAGGAATAATGGTTGATCCTATTCTTAGACAGTGTAAAATCGTGAACAGAAAACTTTACGTTTGCACAATATGAAACAAACTATCCTTTTCCTATTTGTCTTTTTGTATAATTTTTGTTTTGCACAAACAGATACTTCCATCCTCTACTATGCAAAAGATGGACATGAAACCACAAAAGACAGTACTTATAATTTTATTAAATTTTATAAGCAAAACAATGTGTGGCATGGCAAAGATTATTACTTGTACAATGGTGTATTAAAGTCAGAAGGTGATTATGCTGATAAAAGCGCAAAAACGCCCCTTGGAAATTTTAATAACTACAACGAAAAAGGTGAGCTTGATTACAGTGCCTCCTACAACAATGGAAAATCAACCGAGGCGACATACTATTATAAAAATGGAGCAAAAAAATCGTGGATCACACGGGATGAAAAAGGAGTGAGTCAACAAAAAGGATGGGACGAAGCAGGAAAAGAAATCAAAAATTTTATTGTAACAAGAGAGGCTCAATTTAAAGGAGGATTAATAGGTTGGAGAAAGTATCTGGAAAAAAATCTCGATGCCAATGTGGCCTCTGATGCAGGTGCACCACCGGGAGAATACCAGGTTATAGTAAGTTTTAAAGTAAGCCCGGAAGGCAATACAAGTCATGTAAAAGCGACATTAGTACCTGCAAAATGCAAAGTATGTGCAAATGAAGCGGTAAGAGTCATCATTAATAGCAGGGAATGGGAGCCTGCTATTTGGCAAAATCAACCTGTGGAATATGAGGCCCAACAATCCATTACGTTTGCTGTCATTGACGAAAAGAAAAAAAATTAGCTTGGCAAAAGTGTAAAACCCTTTACTTCTCAATAAATAAAATCAATGAAAAAAACCTTTCTTTTTCTCCTGTTAACTGTTGCAATTTCTTTCATTTCGATAGCGCAAAAAAACACTGCAATCAAATGCAAATGCACGTACCCATTCAAACCTTCATGTTGGGACACCTGTGTAAAACAGCTTTTGCAGAACCCTAAGTTCAAAAAAGTTGTAGCAAAAAGCAGGTTGTCTGACTCTACCCGTGCAAAAATGGAAAGTTGGAGTAACAATGCTGGCGGGCAAAGTTTAAAATCTTTATTAAACCAGACAGAAGTTGCTAAGGTGGATGCATCCTTACAATCTTACTACGACAATCATGATAACAATGAACGTTCTTCGTCACCTTTTATGCAAAGTGTGGGAGTCACCGTTTCTGTTTTATTTGGAAAACTTCAAAGTTCGTTTGACCCCACTTATTCTTCCAGTTTTACTTTATCTCAAAGGAATTTCGTTTATTTTCCAAGATATAATTTTATCCAGGGCGAAAATTCATCGCTCAGTGTTGGAGCGCCTGTAGGAATTGGTGTGGGAATAGTTTCAAACACAAGCAGTAGTGATATTGGTGTCGCCTTTGCTTATGATCTGCCAATGGTTTTAGATTTCAATTTTGGCTGTATGTCAACAAGAAATGCAGAAAGCACTTTTGGAGGATATGTAGGTGCAGGATTTGGTTATTATCATGTGAGCATTTCTCAAAGTTCTTATTCAAATTTTTCCGGAGCAACTTATGGACCTATGGGTCGGGTCGGTGTTCGGTTTAGTAAAGAAGGTTGGAATGATAAGGCAGTAACAATCGGAGCATTTTATAAAAAAGGATTAGAAAAAGACAAGCTTCAAACTGTTGGATTCAATGTACTCTACGACTTTTAGTTGCTCAGAAAATAAAGGTGAACGTACAGCCCCGTTTGCTTCGCCAATTAAATCGTTTCTGTGCTTTTATCCTTTATACATTTGCACTACACACAAACCTATTGAATGGGTGCATCTTCCAAAAAAGCAAACCTCGCCGGAATTGTTATTGCATTGGGAATTATTTATGGTGATATAGGGACATCGCCATTGTATGTAATGAACGCTATTACGAACGGCAAAGTCATCAGCGATTTATTGATTTTGGGCAGTTTGTCAGCCGTTATCTGGACACTGACTTTGCAGACCACAGTCAAGTATGTCATCCTTACGCTAAAGGCGGACAATAGGGGAGAAGGTGGAATCTTTTCGCTCTATGCACTTGTGAAGCGAAGAAGAAAATGGCTTGTTTTTACCGCCATGATAGGCGGTGCCGCTCTTCTGGCTGATGGAATGATTACGCCGCCCATCTCTGTCACCTCAGCCATTGAAGGGTTGCGCAACATCAAACAATTTGGTGACATTGGAGATCAAACGATTGTTTACATCGTGTTAGCAATTATTGCAGGATTGTTTTTTATGCAGCAGTTTGGCACAGCATCCATCGGCAAGCTGTTTGGGCCTGTCATGGGCGGCTGGTTTGCCATGCTGGCTATTCTGGGCTGCTTTCATTTGTCAGATCATCCACTTATTTTTTCTGCACTCAATCCTTATCATGCTTATAAACTGCTTTCAGCTTATCCCAAAGGGTTCTGGATTTTAGGTGCTGTCTTTCTTTGTACCACAGGTGCCGAAGCCTTGTACTCAGACCTGGGACATTGCGGCAGAGAAAACATTCGCACATCATGGGTTTTTGTAAAAACCTGCCTGGTGCTCAACTATTTGGGGCAGGGTGCCTGGTTGCTGGCAAATTACAATGGCAAAATCATTACACCGGACATGATTACCGCAGGTTTCAATCCTTTCTATGGCATGATGCCGCACTGGTTCGTTGTACCCGGCATTCTCATAGCCACTACTGCAGCAGTCATTGCCAGCCAGGCTTTGATCAGTGGTTCGTTCACTCTCATCAGCGAGGCCATACGTCTCAATCTCTGGCCTAAAATGCTAATCAAATATCCCAGCGAGGCCAGGGGACAATTGTATGTGCCGGGCATCAACCTGCTGCTGTTTGCGGGCTGCATAGGCGTTGTTTTGCATTTTAAAAAGTCAACCAATATGGAGGCGGCTTATGGGCTTGCCATTACCATGTGCATGATTGCAACCACCATTTTGTTTGCTAATTTCCTTGTGTTGAGAAGGACGGCAAATGTGTTTGTCTATCTCTACCTTGCCGTTTACCTGACCATTGAGTTGTCTTTTCTAACCGCCAACTTAGACAAGTTTCCGCATGGGGGCTATGTGACCCTTGTTATGGGCGGGGTGCTGTTTGCCATTATGTATGTTTGGTACAGGGCCAGGAAAATTAAAAACCGCTACCTGGAGTTTGTCCCCATTGATGACTACCTGGGCCGCATGGAGGAATTGAGCAATGATAAGTCCATTGTGAAACATGCAACTCACCTAGTGTATATGACCAGTGCCGACAATCCAAAAGAAATAGAACACAAAATCATGCACTCCATACTGAGCCGAAAGCCCAAGCGGGCCGACATTTATTGGTTTGTGCATGTGCACACTGTGGACGATCCCTACACCAGCGAATACAGTGTGGTGCACATCATTCCCAACGACATCATCCGTGTGGAGTTTCGTCTTGGCTTCAGGATGCAGCCGCGGATGAACCTTATGTTCCGGCAGGTGGTGCTGGACCTGGTGGCCCACCGTGAGGTCAACATTATGAGCCGTTACGAAAGCCTGGAAAAAAACAACGTGAGGGGCGACTTTGAATTTGTGGTTATGGAAAAATACCTGAGCAATGACAACGAATTGCCCTTTAGCGAAAGGCTGATTATGAAAGTGCATTTTTGGCTAAAAGAACACAGCCTGAGCGAAGCCCGTAGTTTCGGATTGGATTCCAGTTATGTATCTGTCGAAAAATTTGCTTTGGTCGTGTCACCAATTTCCAACCTGAACCTGAAGCGGATCTACAAGGGCGATGATGAGTGAATGCAATAAGTTTCGTTGACTCCTCATCTCACCTCAGCCAATTCATCCCACCGTGTAGTATATCGGGGGCTGCGCATGCCCATCCGCATTTTCCAATCTTTTGTGGTGCCGCTGCTGGCAAATTTGATGACATCGTTTCGCATGGCAAAGTTGACATTGTCAATCATGCTCATCAGCATTCGCTTGCAATTGTATTTTTCGGGCATAAACAAGTTGCCCTGTATTTGTTCGTCGGGCACAAGATCGCTCAGCATCACACCGGCTTTTTTGTAGAGTGTTCCTTTTTTAAACAGCCGCCCCGCCAGTTCTACTGCAGGTTTAATCAGCTCGTTGGTCGCCGAGGTGGCAAAGGGTAAGGTGGCATATAAACTATGTGTGACACCATGCCTGAAATCAACGTTGTGGTTCTCTTCTTTCGCTACCACAAACACACTGATGACTTTGGCTGCACTGCCCTGGCGGCGCAGTTTTTCAGCAGCTTTTGCAGTGTAGGTCGCCACCGCTTCTTTAATGTCACTCAGGTTGCCGACAGTGTGGCCAAACATGCGGGTGGTGGCAATCATTTTTTTAGTGGTCAGAGGATCTTTCATCACAATAGATGGCTCACCTTTCAGTTCTCTGATCAGCCTTACACCTACCACGCCGCCCAGGTTTTTATAAGCCCATTCTGTTGTTTTTTTGCTAAGATCAAATGCAGTGAATACAAAATTTTCTTCCACCAGTTTTTTCGCATATTGGCGGCCCACCCCCCACACTTCGCCTATGGGCGTATTTTGCAAAGCCTCATCTACTTTCTCCTGTGTATCCAGCACAACCACACATTTGGTTGCTATTTTATTTTTTTTGGCTAAATGATTGGCGACTTTGCAAAGCACTTTGGTTGGAGCAACACCCACCGATACTTTGATACCTGTCCACAGTTCCACCTTTTCCCTGATGTTCATTCCCAGTTTTTGCAAATCCTTTTCCATCAATCCTTCCAGGTTCAAAAAAGCTTCATCAACAGAATAAACCTCTACATTTTCTTCACCCAACATCATGCGCAGTGTTTCCATGACTCTCCAGCTCAGGTCGCCATAAAGATTGTAGTTGGAGGAAAACGTAGCAACGTTATATTTTTCTATTGCAGGCTTCGCCATAAAATAAGGAACAGCCATTTTGACTCCCAATACCTTCACCTCATCGCTTCGGGATACGATGCAGCCATCATTATTGCTCAATACAACAACCGGTTTGTCATCAAGCGCAGGCTTGAAAAGCCTTTCGCAGGTGCAGTAGAAATTGTTGCAATCAATTATGGCTTTCACACGGTTTGTTTTTTCCTGGTAAAAAAAATGTTTTAAAAACGTGACAATAAAACGTAGCACTCAAAAGCTTTTGATGGCATGAACAACCACACCCCATATTTTGCAATCGCTGCCATTAGGAATTTCTATGGAGGCTAACTGATCGGTTTCTGCTATCAGCCGCAGCTTGCCAAACGACTGCTCATAGCGGCGGATGAGCATTTCGCCGTCTATGACTGCTATCACTATTTTCCCCGTAACTGGTTTTACACTCTTGTCCACAATCACAATATCGCCCTCGCCAATGCCTGCATTGATCATGCTGTTGCTACGCACTTTCATGAAAAAAGTGGCGGGTTTGTTGCGGATCAGTTGCTCGTTCAGGTCTATGCCCCGCTCCATATAATCGTCCGCCGCCGCCCCAAAGCCGGTTGCATTTGAGGTAGGCACCTGCTGTTGTGTAAACCGCTTAGTGCCATTATAGCTGCTGGACGAAATGTTTTCCATTTCCATAAAAAAAGTTGTTTGCTAATTATTTTAGTAAAATTAGTTGAAAATATTCAGCCGCAAATTGTTTTTTGAGAAATGAAAAATTCTTCAGATAGAAAATTTCCGGTACTTTCATCGTCCTAAAAACAACATCTGATATGGCAGGAGCTACTTCAACAATTGCATCATCCGAAAAAATCCAGTCACAAGGCATTCCAACCAACTATGGAGCTTTGGGTACGCTGGTGACAGTTTTCTTTTTCTGGGGTTTTATTGCGGCAGGGAATAGTGTGTTTATCCCTTTTTGCAAACACTACTTCCAACTGGATCAATTTCAAAGCCAGTTGATTGATTTCGCCTTTTATGGGGCTTACTACCTGGGTGCCCTGGCTTTTTTCATTTATGGTTCTTTTGGCGGAAAAGACTTGGTAGGAAAATGGGGTTATAAAAAAAGTATAGTTTATGGCCTGCTGTTTTCAGCACTTGGTGCAGTCGCCATGATTTTGGCTGTCAGGGGAAATACATTTACAGGAATGCTGATCGGCTTGTTTATGGTAGCACTTGGCTTTTCGCTACAGCAGACAGCGGCACAGCCATTTGCTATCCTACTCGGCGATCCATCTACCGGCACTGGTCGTGTAAACCTGGGGGGCGGCATCAATTCTTTTGGCACCATGATCGGGCCAATTGTTGTTGCCCTTGCGCTATTCGGCACCACTGCCGCTCTCAGCGAGGAGCAGATTGCTGCACTTACCCTTGATAAAGTCATTATCATGTATGGCTGTGTAGGCGTACTATTTATTGGTGCAGCGGCACTATTTTATTTTTCTAAAAAAGTTCCTTCAGGCATTTTAATTGAAAAAACTGAAAAGGCAGATAAAGCGTTGTATTCGCTGCTAATCATTACCGGGCTGCTGATTATTATGTTTGCGCCAGTTTTCAGCAGTTACAAAACGGATCTGACCAATGCCACGGCAGAGGTGAGGCACAACATGGAAACCTACCGCATGAAATGGTTATTTGGTGCATTGGCGGTTGTAATTGGGGGGTTGCTGTTTTCTAATTTCAGAGCACAAAAATCGCCTGCTGGCTGGGGCGCCATGCAATATCCGCAACTCGTTCTGGGCATGTTGGGCATTTTTATGTATGTGGGTGTGGAAGTGGGCATAGTTAGCAACATGAGCGAGCTGCTGAAACAACCAGCCTTTGGCAATTTTCAATCATCGCAGGTGGCCCCGTTCATCTCCATGTATTGGGGCAGTCTTATGATTGGCCGCTGGGCTGGCTCAATCAGTGCTTTTGAATTAAAAAATTCAACAAGACAAATATTGCTTGCGGTGGTTCCAATAGTAGCATTTGGCGTGGTGATTGGTGTGAATGCGATTGCCAAAAGCGACATGTCGCAGTTATACATGTATATTGTCTGTGTATTTATTCAAATAACTGCTTTTTACCTTAGCAAAAACAATCCTGCAAGAATGCTTTTAATTTTTAGCCTGCTGGGCGTTACGGCCATGATAATCGGTTTGTTTTCAAGTGGCATGATTGCTATTTATGCTTTTCTCAGCGGCGGACTTTGCTGCTCCATTATGTGGCCGTGTGTGTTCAGCCTGGCTGTGTCTGGTTTGGGAAAATATACAAGCCAGGGTTCATCATTTCTTATCATGATGATTCTTGGCGGCGGCATTATACCGCCTATACAAGGCAAACTGGCAGACTACCTGCAGTCTCAAAGCGCAGTTGCCGGCACTGGCATACACCAGTCGTATTGGGTACCTGTCATGTGCTTTGCTTACCTGGCATTTTTTGCATTTACTGTCAAAGGCATTTTGCAAAGGCAAAGTATGGTGCAGGTTAACGTTGCTAACGAAATGTAGTGTTAACTTTCTGAATGATGATAGAATTAAAAGGTTCTTGTAAATAAAGCAGAATGGGTTCACGGAAATAACAGAAGGGACGAAAATAAAATAGAAAATCTTTTCCGTTATTTCAAAACTTTCCGTGAGCTAAAAACTACCCTGTAAGAAATCAATAAAGCCATATAATAAAGTCAATAAAACATGTTAATGCAATCATCACAACTTGCTATAGGAATAGACATTGGTGGAACCAATACCACCTTTGGCATTGTGGACAGCCGTGGCGAAATAAAATACCGTGGAGCCATTTCCACCAACAAATACGACAATGTAACTGACTATATTGATGCTTTGTATGAAGCCATCAGCCCGGCTTTGGAGGTCGTTAACGGCATAGAATACATCAGGGGAATCGGACTAGGTGCGCCCAATGCCAATTATTATAGTGGCACCATAGAGTATGCTCCAAACCTGCCGTGGAAGGGAGTTATACCGCTTGCAGAACTAATTACCGGAAAATTCGGACTGCCAGCCGCTATTACCAACGATGCCAATGCAGCCGCCGTTGGCGAAATGATGTATGGAGCCGCCAGGGGCATGAAAGATTTTATCATGATCACCCTGGGGACGGGTGTGGGCAGTGGCATAGTTGCCAACGGCCAACTAATTCTTGGCCACGACGGGTTTGCAGGCGAACTGGGGCACACGATCATTATACCCAACGGAAGGCTTCACCCCAGCACGGGCATGAGGGGGCCGCTTGAAATTTATGCCTCCGCCACTGGTGTCAAAATGACGACCATTGAAATGTTGCACCAATATGATCAGGAAGAAAGCATATTGCGCACTTACAAAGAAGAAGAATTGGACAGCCGGGTGGTGTATGAAGCCGCTTTGCAAGGGGATAGAATAGCGAATGAAGTCTACCGTTTTACGGGTGAAATTCTCGGGAAAGCACTTGCCAACTTCATCATGTTTTCTTCACCGGAAGCCATCATATTGTTTGGCGGTTTGTGCAAGGCAGGTGAATTGATTTACAATCCTACACAGCAGCACATGGAAGATAATATTTTACCGATTTTCAAGAACAAAGTCAAACTCATCTTCAGTGAACTAAAAGAATCTGATGCCGCCATTTTAGGCGCAAGTGCATTGGTATGGGAGTTGAAGAAAGTGTGAGGAAAGATTTAGAAAGAGAACAAAATTTGATGACATGACACTTGTAGTATCACCACGAAATAAGCAGCAGGAAAAGGTTTTAAAAGCCTTTCTTACAAGTCTTAATATTTCATTTCATTCTGAAGACGAAGAAGATGCAGCATTGTTAAATGCAATGGCAAAAGGTCGAAAAACACCTTTGTTAAATACTGAAGAAAAGGCTGCTTTTTTACAAAAGCTAAAATCGGCAACGTGAAGTTTGAAGTAAGAAAGTCGTTTATTAAAGATGCCGGAAAGCTGCCTTCAGAAATTCAAAATAAATTAGCAGAGGTTATCTCAACAATTGAGAAAGCCAAATTTTTGACTGATTTGAAGAATTGTAAAAAAATAAAGGGAAGTAAATCTGCCTTTAGAATAAGGCTTAATCAATACCGAATTGGATTTTTCTTTGATAACGGGTTTATAGAATTCGTGAGGGTTTTATCAAGAAAAGATATTTACAAATATTTTCCATAAGTCTTTGTCTTCAATGAAAACCCTACTCTTATTTCACGGCGCATTAGGTTCAGAATCGCAATTGCGTCCTTTAAAAGAAATGTTGAAAGATGAATACAATGTTCACACGTTCAACTTTGCAGGACACGGCGGCAGGGAAATTCCTGAAACATTTTCCATAGAAATGTTTGCCGAAGAAATTGTTCATTTTTGCGAAACAAACAAAATAAAAACCACCTCCATCTTTGGCTACAGCATGGGTGGCTATGTGGCTTTGTACCTGGCAAAGCAACACCCTCAACTGGTGGAATCTATCATTACTTTAGGAACGAAATTGCATTGGGACGAAGCGGTGGCTGCAAAAGAAGTGAAGATGATGCAGCCGGATATTATTGAGCAAAAAATTCCTGCTTTTGCAGAACAACTTTCGGAAAGACACTACCCCCAAAACTGGAAAAAAGTGATGAATAAAACTGCTGCCATGCTTGCTGAAATGGGGCAGCAAAACCCTTTACAAACAGCAGACTACAAAGAGATCAATTGCCCGGTTTTACTCATGCTTGGCGACAGGGATAAAATGGTAACGATGGAGGAAACCGTTGCTGCTTACAAGCTATTAGCAAATGCACAATTGGCAATCTTGCCCAACACCCCGCACCCAATTGAGCAGGTGGATGTCGACATGCTTTGCTTTTTCATTCGCCACATCATTCTTAAACACTCACTTTAGCAGCCTTACAAAATTCTTTTTCAAAATCCCTGAACAGGGTTGAGTTTGCTTTTACAATATCATAGCGTAATTGCGTAAACAAAACAGGGCAGTCAGATTCTTTGTATTGCTTCTTCCCTTTGCGGGTTTTTTCTTTCAAAAGTTCTTTGGGTTCTTTTATAAAATGAACGTTCTTATCGTCCTTGATTGTAGTTTTATAAAGCCTGTTGAAGGTTTCTATATCTGCAAAAATCAAGGCTTCCAATTCGTAAATGTTTTTTAGCAATACGCCAATGTTGCCCGACAACTTGTTTAACTTGGCAAACCATTTCTCCACCTCTTTTATCTTCGCGGTTTCAGATGGCATGCAGTCCGTATCTTTTATAAAAATGACATTGTCTAAAGGATCTGCTTCAAGTTCTGATTTTAAAAGCCTTTTTAAGTCTTCGTTATTAAGTCCGGCCCCTTTAAACTTTTTTAATAAAGGCTTGAAACTGACATGTTTTGAAAACTTTTGTCCGAGCAGATTTGCGATAGCAGTCTTATCATTGTGGCTTTCGCCCACCAATCCTATTGTTTTCATTTTTCTAAGTCTGAATGTAACCAATAGCCGGAGAGATTGGCCTCGTTTTTAATAAAAATTTTAGCCTTCCTTATTTCCGCAGGTGTCAGATGGTTCATCTCTGTGCCTTTGGGGGTGTATTTGGCAATGATGATAGCATCCAACTCCTCCGGCGACAACACATCTAAGGCAATAGGGGAGTGGGTAGTAATGATGATCTGCTTTTCTTCCGCCATCTCTTTCAGAAAATTCATCAACTTGTATAACTGGTTAGGATGTATGCCGAGTTCGGGTTCTTCCATGAGGAGGATTTTATTTAAAGGCTCGAGTGTTTCTAGAATGATGTAAAATATCCGCCTTGTACCATCAGAGAGAGACGACCACGGAAGCCATTGGTCATTGATCTTGAAGTTTATCTGAATATTGTCAATTATCAGCTTCTCATTTTGTGAATAAATGTTGATTGACTCATTTAGTTTTAAATCTTCTATAGGAGTAAACTTCTTCAATACAGTTATTAAGTCCTTTTCTTTTAAAAAAGAAGCAAAGACTTTGGATAATCTCTTTTTTATTTTTTCATGGGGTTGTGTTGTTGCATCATCTTTTCCAAATTCAATTTTCAAATCAATTTCAAATTCTAGAAGACTAAGCGAACTACCCATAGATTCAGAAGCGATTCCATAATTCTTATCATAAACTAATTGCTTCGGCTTAGAAATGTATTCTAAAATTGGCGGGTCATTAAAATTTATCATCAAAAAACTGCTATCTAATCCTAGTTTGCCGATTGCTGTCCCTCTTTTATTTTCTGCTTTTTCTAGTTTTTCATTTTGTTTTTCCCATAAAAACTGCAATACTGGATATTCCTCGTATGGAGTAGTATTTTTTATACCCCCAGTAACTCTTTTATTTAATATTCCTATAGTAATTGGCTTTTCTACTTTTTCAATAATAGTTTTTCCATTTTCAGAATAGCTAATATCATAGCGATATGCAACAGAGGCACCTACGCCATGTCTTACCATTCTTCCATTTGCATCCCATTCCTCCGAAAAGCACTTAAACATGAACTCCAACAAATTCGTTTTCCCCGCCCCGTTCTCCCCAATAATGATGTTCAGACCTTTGTTAAACCTCACATCCAGGTTGCGGATGGATTTGTAGTTTTGGAGTTGCAGGTTTTTTATAAATAAATTCGTAATCATAGTCCGTTGATATTTTGCTAAAGTACCAATATTTGATGTACCCCGTTTGTTGGGCAATGTGCTTATCATTCTTTAAAACAAAAACCATCAAATAAACAAAGCAATTTTTCTTTCGCCTTCGGCAAATGGAACGTAATTTGTCAACTAAATAAAATCATAATGAAAACACCCGCCACCCTTTTGATGCTTTTTTTCTTATTGGGAAATGTAAATGCCCAGAAGGAAAAGTCATCTACACCCGTTGCTGATTCGGCGGCTGCAAAATCAAAAGCGCAAGCCAATAAAATCAAGAACGATGAGGGGTTTACCAGATTAGATAGACCTGCAACATTTCCTGGCGGGGCAAAAGGTTGGTTGCAGTTTCTCAAAGAAAACATTGATCCCGGAGTGGGGATAAGCGAAGACCTTGATCCCGGCAAATATCTTGTGTACGCCAAATTTTTAGTAGATACAAATGGATTTGTCAACAATGTAAACGTTTTTGAAAAAATAGGTAGATGTCACCATTGTGTATTAGATGTACAAAAGCTTTTCAAGAAATCGCCAAAATGGATTCCTGCTTTTCAAAATGGTCACAATGTGAAATACTTAGCAACGCAAACAATCACATATATTGTACCTAATAACAATACTCCGGTAGTTTTTTAAAAGCAAGTATGGTGGATAACTAATTGCTGTAAAAAAATAAATTAAGGATTGAAGATAGAAATAAAAAAAGGCG
>JAYTGA010000038.1:0-7393 GCA_043733905.1 Segetibacter sp. | reverse complement strand
CGCACTTTACAGGAGTTTTTTTTATTGACCCGGCAGCAGAATCTTTCTTCAGCTTCATTGGCGTCGCACTCTTGTACAGCATATCATTATTCAGCTTTTATCACGTTTTACTCATGTACAGAACACATACTTGCGGACAACTTCGCCTCGCCGACCACCAGCAAACCTCCACCCTTGCCGGCTGGGTGCAGACCGTCCGCAAATTTGGAAGCATAACCTTTGTTGATCTCAGAGATCGCTATGGCATTACTCAACTGTTATTTAATGAAGACCTTACCAGGCAATTAGACAGCCAACCTTTGGGAAGAGAATTTGTGCTGCAAGCCACCGGAACTGTGAACGAGCGGAGCAACAAAAACCTAAATATTGCCACCGGCGAAATAGAACTATTGGTTTCAACTTTCAAAGTGCTGAACAAGTCTGCCGTGCCGCCTTTTACCATCCAGGACGATACCGATGGTGGCGATGATCTGCGGATGAAATACCGCTACCTCGACCTAAGACGAAATGTGGTGAAGAAAAATATCGAACTCCGCTATGCAGTTAACCGTGCCGCCAGGACTTACCTCCACGACAATGGTTTCATGGATATCGAAACCCCGTTCCTCATTAAATCAACACCCGAAGGTGCCAGAGATTTTGTGGTACCATCCCGCATGAACCCGGGACAGTTTTATGCGCTGCCGCAAAGTCCGCAAACTTTTAAGCAACTCCTCATGGTGAGCGGCTATGACCGCTACTACCAGATAGTCAAGTGCTTCCGCGATGAAGATTTAAGAGCCGACCGTCAACCGGAGTTTACACAGATAGATTGTGAAATGGCCTTTGTGGAACAGGAGGACATCCTGAACATGTTTGAAGGGATGATCAAATTTATTTTTAAAGAAGTGAAAGGCATTGACTACACCGAAACTGTGCAGCGCATGACCTGGGAAGATGCTATGTGGAATTATGGAAATGACAAACCCGATATTCGTTTTGACATAAAGATCCTGAACCTCAAAAAACCCGGTTCTGTTTATACCGAAAAATCAGACAGTAGTACTTTGATAAACGGTGCTGATTTCAAAGTATTCGACGAAGCCGAAACAGTGCTTGCGATATCAATTCCTGGTTGCAGCGAATATAGCCGCAAACAAACCGACGAATTGATAGAATGGGTAAAACGTCCGCAAATAGGAATGAAAGGCTTAGTCTTCATAAAAATGAATGCAGACGGCACTTATAAGAGCAGCGTGGACAAATTTTACAGCGAAGAAAAATTGAAAGCCATCGCCGATGCAGCCTATGCAAAAGCCGGTGATTTGATATTAATCCTCGCCGGTGCCGAAGAAAGAACACGCAAAGCTACCAGCGATCTGCGCATGGAAATGGCTACCCGCCTGGGTCTTAGAAAGGAAACGGAATTCAAACTGCTTTGGGTGTTAGACTTTCCCTTATTTGAATATGACGAAGAGGGCAACCGCTGGGTAGCCCGGCATCATCCGTTTACCAGCCCCAAACCATCGCAGATTGATACCATGATCAATAACAATCCTGCGATAGAAAATGCAGCCGAATACCTAAAACATCCCTACGCCAATATCAAAGCCAATGCCTACGATATGATACTAAACGGCAATGAACTAGGCGGCGGCTCTATCCGCATCTTTCAACGTGAGCTACAGGAAAAAATGTTTGCTGCCTTAGGCATGGATGCCGAAGAACAGCAGCATAAATTCGGTTTTTTACTCGGCGCATTTGAGTATGGCGCACCCCCACACGGTGGTCTCGCATTTGGTTTCGACCGTCTTTGCGCCATCCTGGGCGGCAGCGAAGGCATCCGTGACTTTATTGCATTTCCAAAAAACAACAGTGGCCGCGATGTGATGATTGATGCACCATCGGCTATTGATGTTAAACAGTTTGAAGAATTGCAGATTAAGCTGAATTTGAAGTAAAAAGGAACACAGATATCTATGATAGTTAGGATTTTTGAGGATTAAATTTTTAGTTTTAATTTTACTGTATGCTTATTTCAGAATTGACCGTATATGATTTTTTGAGAGAGAAAATAAAGCTCTCTGATACAGATGCAAGACATTATGCAAAAGAGCTTGCAGCCGTAGAGGAAAAATATAGGGCAGAGATAAAAGTTAATGTTAGCGAAGAAATTCGTTATGGTGATTTCGCAACTAAAAAGGATTTAAAAGAGTTAGAAGTGAAACTCGAAAAAGGCTTTAAAGAGGTGATTGTTTGGGTAGTGGGGGCAATGGTCGCCATTGGAGGATTAATTATTGCTATTATAAAACTGTTTTAGACAGCTTTCCACATGCCAAATTCATACATCATAGCAGGTTGCAACGGCGCAGGGAAAATTAAGTTTTCCTTGCCAGAATTGCTAAATTGAATTATTATGAGTGTCTTTGGAATTTTTTTGCAACCATTCTTACATGCCTTGTCATTACCTATAATCCTTTGATAAGTTAAAAAATATCGAGTTTTCAACTTTTTTAATCATTTTTACAATGAAAGTTTAATTTGCATCGTTTAATTGTTTAAACAATCCGATTTTTGTAAAAACGTAATGACATTCTGGCTAAAGTTTTGCATGTTTAAAAGAATGATTACTTTTATCAAGAATTGATTTTACCATTAACATGAAAAAACTCTATTTTTTAATCTTTTTCTTTTGTTTTACAGTTTTGTCATACGCACAAGAAGCGAGAACTTTAGAAAATAATTCTTTGCCTGAAATTTTTCAGGCAAAAGCCATTAAATTTTTCCCAAACCCCGCCACTTCTTTTATTAATTTTGAGTTAACTAAAGTCAATCAAAGAGATTTGACTTTACAAGTGTATAATTTTGTTGGAAAAAAGGTGTACGAACTTAATAATGTCAATCAAAAGACAACCCTTTCTCTTACAGAATTTTATCGTGGTGTTTACATCTTTCAACTTCGCGACAAATCAGGTCGCATTATCGAATCCGGGAAGTTCCAGGTAGTTAAATAATAAATCCTTATTGTACTTTGCAAAAATTGATGAGAACAATAATCAAAAACATCGATTAAGCAATATTAGAATACCTGTTGAAGAAGCACAAAATGTGATAACATCAAAAGGCTATTTTGTTGGTGCATCACGTTCTACTTTTTCATGGATAACTCAGTTCCATTAGCGTTTCAATAACTCATACCCCACCAAACAAAAAAAGGCTGCATCTCTGCAACCTTTCTTTATTGATAAAAGTTTTTTATTGATACTGTATATAAATCGGCTTCGGCTGAAAGGTCATCACTTCTTTGGGATTGTACAACTGATCAGGTGCAGAACGGATATCGTTTTTATAAAATAATTTGAAGCCGGTAAACATGACGGGGTCTCTTTTTTCGTATAGCAGGTAGGATGATTTTTTCAGGATTTTATCTCCCCAACCGTCCATGTCCATCACTATTTGCACTTCGGGTAGTTTTTTAATCCGGGCAAATTCTCTCACCATACCGTTGGTAAAGCGATGTATGACCAGTATTTTGGGAGGAATGTTATTTTTCTTTACCAAACCGGCTAAGTAATCAACTACATAATTGATGTCATCAGCGTTGAAAGTGCCGATAACGCTGCCCGGTCTTTCGCCGTTTTTCATGCTAAATTCCGGATCAATTCCTAAATGAACATCTGGCCTGCTAAGGTATTGCTCCAACTGTGGCACCTCAACCTGTAGTGTACTGTGTGCGACCTGAATGTCGAGGAAGGCGAGTCCCTTTATTTCATTGGCCCACATGACTATCGTGTCTATTTGTTTGAAAGGCATTCTTGAACGGTATTTTCCGTCTTTACCAGCGGCTCCCTGTGCAGTTACACACACATAGTGCAGAGCAGGAATCACAGGAATGGAACTATCAGCAGCCTGCCAGCTTTTGACTTCACCTTTCAATTTTCGCAGCATTTCATCTTTGGGATATTCACCCAAAACACCCATTTTTTTAGAATATAAATTTCCATAAAATGCAAGGATGCGGTTGAAGGGTAAAATGGCTCCTGCAGAAGGATAGGGAAACTTTGCGGGCCATTTACCGGATGTATCGCCATTTGCCAACGCTTTGTTCAGTTTGTTGAAAGCCGCAGTGTCTATGGGTTTCAGGTCTGAAAATGGCTTTTTGTTTTCTTCGGCTGCTGCGTTTGATTTTACTTTAGTCGAGTCGCCATTTTTTTCTTTTCCTACCTGCCCGTTGCTGCAATTTGTGAGTAACACAACCAGGAGCGGAAGTGCATTTATGTACAATATTTTCTTCATAGGGCGCAAATATATTGTAAAAACAGGCTGCGGGCTCTATTGTTTTTTCTACAGTACTTTTTAAAACAATGGCATACTTTCCACAAAAAAAAAGCTGATACTACTGATCAAACAAAAAAAATGGGTATTTCATTTCATATATTGAATCATTGATAAGTGCATGTTTGCATTCCAAATCAAAACTTTGGACTTTATTTTTACAATAATAGTTGCAGGTTTAGCGTTTTAATTTTCTAAACCCCTTTGATCATGAAATTTCACGCATGGATTTTTGCTCTAAAAGTTGCTATTCCTATTCTTTTACTGACCTCTTGTGTTAAAAGTGACCAGGTTCCTGACCCCGTTGCTGAACAACCACTTTTTACATCCCCTTCCGATTTCAATTATGAAACTTCTAAAGAAGTTGGAATCAACATCCAGCTTTTGACAAATGACAACCAGCCATTGGCAAAAGTATTGGTCAACATTATGGATAAAATGGAAGCAGATGGCGGAAGTATTTTGCTGACCGCACTTACAGATGATAACGGTAAAATAACAACTTCTTTAAAATTGCCCACCTACCTGGAAAAGGTAATTGTTGATCCCCAATATGTAGGCGTGATGCGCAATGCAACTGTCAGAGTTGCAAATCAAAATATTCTCTGCACACTCGGTGGAAGCAATGGATATGGCGGAAACGTGGAAGCTGAAAAACATGTCAGCTCCGTATTTATTTCCCCTACGGAAATTACGGGCAAAACTCAATCTCTACTTTATCATTACATGGGCACTTATGACAACCTGGGCAAACCCAACTACCTTGAGCCAGTCAACGACGTTATCAGCTCTACGTTCTTGAGCTTTGTAAACGCATCGCTTCCTGAGCGGAAGCCGGTACCCACTTATCATCCTGCCTATTTGTCCAGTACAGCGCAAACCAACCTGAACATAATAGCAGATGGCGATATTTACATCACGTTTGTTCACGAAGGGGCGGGCTATACCAATACTCTTGCCTACTTTACATATCCTACCAACAGTCCGCCAACTACTACAAGTGCTATAGATTCGCTCCATATCATTTTTCCCAATGGCTCACTGGTGGGCAGTTCCGGCAACCTTGTGTCCGGGAACAAAGTCAAACTCGGACGATTTAGATCAGGTACTACAATTGGTTTTTGCCTGGTATCAAATGGCTGGAATGGCACAAGCAAATTAGTAGGTGCCGGCAATGGAAAATTTTTCACCATTGATGCTTTGAATCCGGAATCGTCTGCTGCCAACAAAAGACATGCAGTGTTGCTGAATGATAATACCAACAACCTGTTTTTAATAGGTATGGAAGACATAAACCGCGAAGGCGGCAGCGACAATGATTTTAACGACATGGTGTTTTATGCAACCTCTGTCAATTCTGCATCGGCCATTTCCAAAACAAATGTGAACCCGATAGATCAACCCGGCGATAGCGACGGTGATGGTGTAAGCAATGTGTATGACCAGTTTCCCAACGACCCTGCAAGAGCATACATCAACTACTATCCGGCAGCCAACGCAAGCGGTACTGTTGCTTATGAAGACACATGGCCCAACACCGGCGACTACGACCTGAACGATATAATTACAGAATACAGGTACAAGATCATTAACAACGCAAGTAACAATACGGTGGAAATGTTTGCCGACTACACATTGAAAGCATCGGGAGCCAGTTTCAACAACGGGTTTGGCGTTCAGTTCCCATTCAGCTCTTCGGTTGTTTCATCGGTCACGGGTACACGCAACAATGCGACCTACCCGGTGTCTCTCAACTCAAACGGAACTGAGGCGGGACAAAGCAAAGCGGTCATCATTCCTTTCAACGACTTCTTTTATGTATCGCCCCGTTCATCTGCCAACAGCACAGTCAATACACAACCGGAGTTGCCGTTTCATGTACCTGACACCTTGCACATAAAGGTTTCATTCACATCGCCCATTGCTGCAGCCACACTTGGCACAGCCCCTTTTAACCAGTTCATTTTCGAATCGCCAAACAGGGGAAAAGAAATACACCTGCCGGGTGAAAAACCAACAGACAAGGCAAATACAAGCCTCTTCAACACATTTCAGGACAACACAATTCCTACGCAAAACAGGTATTACAAAACCCGCAGCAATATGCCGTTTGGAATTGGAGTACCGCAAATATTTGATTATCCGATTGAGGGAAAAGCAGTCAACAGCATATACCTGAAATTTGCCGAATGGGCGCAGTCCGGCGGAACTGCCTATCCCGATTGGTATATAGACAAACCAGGCTATCGTAGCTCCAATTATTTCTACAAGTAAATACCTGAATCCTGTTTCATAAAAAAACCTCCTGACTGGAGGTTTTTTTATGCACTATTTTTTGTAAAAAGCAGGTTTGAGAAATAATCACAAAACCTATTTTCTAAATTTTGGAATACTGATACTATTTTGGGAAAAGCATCGTTTAGTATTATAATCACATTGGCTCAAATACTTTTCAACCTTAAATCCTTTTTTTTATGAATGGCCTGACAATATTGATGATAGACGATGAAAATGCAATGCAGAGAATAGTAAAACAATATTTTAAAGGGAAACACGAAGTCGTTACACACAACAATGGCCGCGAAGCCATTATCTGGCTTTACCAGGGCAACATGCCGGATATTATTATTGCAGACATTAACATGCCCATTCTAAACGGGCAAAGTTTTATAGCAGAAATAAAATCTTCAGGATTGTTTTCTAACATTCCCTTGATAATGCTGTCGGGGGTTGATAATTCGGAAACCAGGATCAGTTGCCTGGAGGCCGGAGCAGATGATTTTATGATGAAACCATTTAACCCCAGGGAATTGGAAGCAAGACTCAACTCAATAATGAGAAGAGTTGCAAAACAACAAACCGCTTAAAACAAAACTATCCAATGTCCGACAAAATTATTCCGCCTATCGCCTGCATTGGCTTTAGTGCCGACACCTCCAACTCATTGCAGGAAACTCTTGCCAGTGATTTCCACTTTGTTTTCTTTGAGTCCGGCGCAGCATTTTATAATGCGACACGAACTGGTAAAAATAAATTTAAAGCAATCATTTCAGAAAGCAACCTGTCTGGCCCGTTGGGG
>JAYTGA010000037.1:0-4173 GCA_043733905.1 Segetibacter sp. | reverse complement strand
AAAAACTGCCTGTTTGCCGCACAGGTGGCCATAGCAGGTGGCACAACGCTGAAAGATGGTGTGACGCTGTGGGGACAAGTGGGTATAAGTAAAACACTTACTATTGGCAACAATGTGACGGTGCTTGCACAGAGCGGCGTAGGCATGGATGTAGCAGATGGAAAAATTCTGTTTGGATCGCCTGCCGAAGATGCTTTGAGTAAAAAGAAAGAACTTGTATGGGTGAAAAGAATTCCCGAACTCTGGAAGAAAATGATGGAAAAAAAGGACTGAGATTTTAAAGGTTGTAACGCTGTTTCAATTCATCACAAACACGTTGTATTGTTTGCAGAATTGGGGTGTATGAAAACGATGGAATCAACTTTTGCAGCTTGCTGCCATCATAAAAAACCTTTTGAAAAGCACTGAAAGCGGTTTCTTTTGTGACCAAAGGTTCAACACCGGTAAGCATGGCTTTCAGCGATTCCGCTCGCCAGACAAGACCTGCAAGCAGAGGTGTAATTTTTCTGCGAGGCGGTGTGGTAGCGAACGCATTTGCGATAGCGGTAAAAATTTCTTCGTAAGATTTATTTTCTGCACTAACAATAAATCTTTCGCCACTTATATCACTATTCATTAGCAGAATCATGGCTTTCACCACATCATTTACATCCGCAAAACCCGTAGTGCCTTCGGCATACCAGGGAAATGATTGATATGCGGAATGGAAAATTTTAGCAGAACCTTTACTCCAGTCGGCTGCACCTAAAATAATGGCCGGATTGACGATCACACATTGCAATCCTTCTCCAATTGCCCTCCAGACTTCAGTCTCGGCCAAATACTTGCTAAGGCCATAATTATTATCAAATTTCAAGCTGTTTTCAACATCTTCGCTAATCTCTGTGCTGTTTTTGGTTTTCCCAAAAGCGGCAACCGAACTAACATAACATAGCTTCTTCACGTTCGCAGATAATGAAGCATTCACCACGTTGGCAGTTCCCTCTACATTGGTCTGCATCACAATATTTTTCTCTCCCGGGTTAAAAGAAACCATTGCTGCACAATGATAAACTTCATCCATTGTGGCTACAGCTTCTTCGAGTAAAACAATGTCGAGAATATCCCCTTTGATCCAATTGACCTTACCGGCATCCGCTATTGAAGGTATTTCACTTCTGTACAAGGCATATACAGCATGGTCATGAGTAACCAAATTGCGAAGCAGATGCGAACCAACGAGGCCACTGCCACCTGTCACCAAAATTTTTTTAGACATGCTTTTCCTGCTTCTGCAAATGGATGTTGCAAATTGTTATTGAAAAATTCTTTACATCCAATCTTTAAGTTTATAAAAAAACGTGTTTACCATTTTCTAAAAATGATAAACACGTTGTAAAGATAATACTGCAAAATTCTAGGTAAACTATTTTGCTAAAACAGGCTTCAGCCTTATGATGTGCATGGTATGAAGCACTTTCATGACTACAAAAGTAACATCGAATTCGTACCACTTTTTGGCAAAATTTGCACTGTCTTTTGCAAAATGGTGATTGTTTTGAAACAATTCGCCCATTAGGAAAATACCCCAGGGACCTGTGTTTCTTGAATGATCACCATTGTTGAAGTTTTGATAACCCAGCTTGTGACCAAACCAGTTGACGATGGCACCCTGAATAGGCCCCATGAGGAAATGGACGGGCAACAACAGAAACCACCAGAAAGACGGAGCGAAATATAGATAGAAGGAGATATAAATAAACGCAAAAGAAAGGCGGCTTGCCCAGCTAAATCCAACTCTGTCCATTTTGTCCCAAACAGGCAAATATTCCCTTGTAAACTGCTCTTCAGGCAAGGTTTCTTTTGTCATAAAAGAATGATAAATTTTAGCGGTGTGAAGCATCATATGCCACACATCTTTGAAGAAATGGGGAGAATGCGGATCTTTCTCAGTATCGCTATACTCGTGGTGCATCCTATGCATGACACCATAGGCCCGTGGAATTAAAAACGAGGAACCCTGTGTAAACCAGGTTAGAAAGTAAAACACTTTTTCCCAGGTTTTACTGGTCGTATACATTTGGTGAGAACAGTAACGATGCAAAAAAAATGTGTGAAAAAACAAAGACAAAAACCAGTGTGCAAAAAAGAAAATAAGAATGGCGTACATTAAAAATATTTATGAAATTAGATTGTAAAATTAAATAAATAACACGGAAAGACAAATTTTGTTGCGATAAGGATTGGTTAATTAATCTTAAGAGTTTAAGGAAGTAATTATAGTTTAACGAATCAAATAAACTATTTAATTCCTCATAGATTAAGTTTATTTAATAAAAACTCTTTTCCAAAACCTGAAATCTGTCGGATATGCAAACCTGCTTATTTTTACGATTTGCCAAATCATTACCTAAAACCCAATTGGCTTTATGATTCATTTAGAAATTGTTAACGGCTTACAACTCAAGGATTACATTGTTTTCCTTATTTATTTTCTCGTGGGTGTATTTTATGGCTTGTATGTTTACAATAAAAAGAAAAAGTCTTCCATATCCGCATCGCACGATTATTTCCTGGCCGAAGGTTCGCTATCCTTGTAGGCTATTGGCACTTCGCTGATTGCCTCTAACATTTCGGCAGAGCAGTTCATTGGCATGAGTGGGAATGGATTTAAAATGGGTCTCGCCATTTCTACTTATGAGTGGATGGCCGCACTCACACTGATTATCGTCGCTGTATTTTTCATTCCGGTTTACCTGAAGAATAAGATTTATACCATGCCACAGTTTCTCAGCCAGCGATACAATGAGAGCGTTGCTATGATCATGGCTTTGTTCTGGCTGCTGCTGTATGTGGTTGTCAATCTGACTTCCATATTATACCTCGGTGCATTGGCCATCAGCAGCCTGTCCGGCCTCGACCTTACGCTGTGTATGTATGGGCTGGCCGCATTTGCCATTGTGATTGCCCTGGGTGGAATGAAGGTGATTGGCTACACAGACGTGGTGCAGGTGTTCTTCCTCATCCTTGGCGGGCTGGTCACCACTTTTCTTGCATTGAATAAGGTGGCGGAGTTAAACGGGCAACATGGCATAGTCAATGGCTTCAACTACATGATGCAGGGTTCTAACGATCATTTTCACATGATATTAAAAAAAGACAATCCAAATTATCCAAGTCTGCCTGGCCTCACAGTCTTGCTCAGCGGCATGTGGATTACTAACCTGAACTATTGGGGCTGCAACCAATACATTACGCAAAGAGCCTTGGGAGCTGATTTAAAAACGGCTCGCAGCGGCATTTTGTTTGCGGCATTTCTGAAACTGCTGATGCCAGTCATTGTGGTATTACCAGGCATAGCCGCTTATGTTTTGCACCAACAAGGATTGCTTCATGCGGAGATGCTGCAAGGTGGCGAAACCAACCCCGACAGGGCATACCCGGTATTGCTGAACCTGTTGCCTGCGGGGCTGAAAGGCCTTTCAATAGCAGCTTTGACTGCTGCTATTGTTGCATCGCTGGCGGGCAAGGTCAATAGTATTTCAACCATTTTCACACTCGACATTTATAAGAAGCACCTGAACAGAGGAGCATCAGAAAAAAAGATGGTTTCCATTGGTCGTTTGGTCGTGGTTTTTGCGACTATTATTGGTGTCATAATTGCCCCCCTGCTGGGCATTGATAAAAAAGGGGGATTTGAATTTATCCAGGAATATACCGGCTTCTTTTCTCCCGGTGTTTTTGCCATGTTCATTCTTGGTTTTTTTTGGAAAAAAACCACATCGGGTGCAGCCTTGTTTGCAACTTTGGGTGGTTTCGGCCTTTCGGTTTTATTGAAATTTTTACCCAAAGTGATGGATCTAAGCTTCCTTGCTTCCACCGGGTTTTCTTTTAAAAACTCAGACGGTTTTTACGAAATTCCCTTTCTTGACAGGATGGGCTTTGTCTTCATCATCTGTATTGTGGTGATGGCTGTCATCAGTTTTGCACAGCTTGGCAAAAAAGTTAACCCTAAAGGCCTGGAGGTGGACAGCTCAATGTTTAGAGCAAATAGGGCTTGCTCAACAACTCCACCCCATACATTTTAAATTTTCTTTCAGTTTTATATATTCAATAGCACATTGGTATTGTTTGGCAAATTGGTAAATCAGGGACACAAGTGCCTGCCTCGTCATTGCTACGAGGTTTAGCACC
>JAYTGA010000036.1:0-5679 GCA_043733905.1 Segetibacter sp. | reverse complement strand
ACCGCCTTTTTTTATTTCTATCTTCAATCCTTAATTTATTTTTTTACAGCAATTAGTTATCCACCATACTTGCTTTTAAAAAACTACCGGAGTATTGAATAAAAAAACGAAGGGAAATCTGGCGAAAAACATTGGCACAAAATCCAATCAACAAACTGAAAGCAATCTTATAAAAAGCAACAACGGAGTCGTCAGCAATGACAAAAATGAGATTGAGCAAAAAAGCATCAGCAACGATGTACAAGTAATTTCTCTTGCAAAAGCGCAACCGGTCATTGTTGCAGACAGCATAACAGCAAGAGTCAATAGCGTATCCTCAATACAAGTTACAAAAGCAGCGAACAAGGACACAACCCCACATTTGGCGGAACAGGCAACAACCCAAAAATCAACAGCAGCATCTTCCAATAAAAAACCGAACACCCAAAACGGTTTGCTGTGGAGTGCCGGTGTAGGTGTGCAACAGCAGATACCAATCGAAGGACAAATGTTGATAGGCTATGGAAAATCAGGGAACACAAATGCCCTGGCAGATTATATTCCATCCCTTTATTTTCGGATGGAGAAGCCGGGGAAATGGTTTGCGCAGGCCGAATTCAGCTATGGTGCGCCACAACCTGTGAATGAATTTTCTTACAACCAAAAATCAACGTTGGATAATAATTTTACCGTCATCACGACCACTACTTTGCGGCTCAAAAAAACCTATTATCACCAGTTGCCGGTTAGCTTCAATTACTACATCACACCAAAGTGGTCGGTTGGCGTTGGAGGTATTTATAGCAGGCTACAACGAGCCGTTGCAGAAAAAGAAATTAGTACCAAAAACAGTCGGGGTGAGCAATTGGCATTTTCCACACAAATCTTGCCTATAAAGACCTTTACCGATTCATTCTTATATCAATCGCAACTGCATTGGCTGCTGCAAACTACCTACCAGGCAAACAAATTTTCGTTTGGAATCCGTTATGCAAGGGATGCACAACCTTACATAAAATATACCTTGCCCGGTGGCGAAATGGACGAACGCAAAAATTGGTCACTCGAGTTTTTGGTGAGGTTCAGGCTGTGGCAGTCGGGCAATGCCAGGAAGACTTCCAAGCGATAATTTCTTCAATCATTTTAGCTTTTCAACGAACAAATTTTTCTGTGCTTTTACCAAAACAAAACGCCTCAATTTGAGGCGTTTTGTTTTGGTAAATATTTTATGGAGATGAATTTTATTCAGCTTCGGCAACCACTTCTTTCACCTCTGGTATCATTCGCTTCATCATGCCTTCAATGCCTGCTTTCAGCGTAATCATACTGCTTGGGCATCCGCTGCAACTTCCCTGCAGCATCAGGTTGACAATGCCGTCGTCATAGCTTTTGAACTGTATGGCTCCACCGTCCATTTCCACAGCAGGTTTTACATAGTTTTCCAACAGTTCTTTAATGCGTTTTACCACATCGTCATCATCGGCATGAATGCTGTTGCCCCCGTCCGATTTCAGCACCACTATTTCATCTTCATTTATGACCGGGCCACCGTTTTCCAGGTAGTCTTTCAGGAACTGTTTAATGTTTGGAATCACATCCTGCCAATCATCTGTGTCGGCAGTTTTGGTCAGTGTCACAAAGTTGCTTGCAATGAAGACACTTTTGATAAAAGGAAAGCTAAACAATTCTTTTGCCAGCGGCGAGGGTCCGGCAGTGTTTTCGTCAGGAAAATCTATGCTCTTGCCGGGGTATAAAAGTTTGTTGGCAACAAACTTCATTGTTTCAGGATTTGGAGTCATTTCTGTGTAAATACTAATGACGGGATTGCCTGTTTTAATCATAATGATACTTTTTCAAAAGCAAAGGTAATTGAAGAAACTAAATCAATGAAAAGACCTGACACGGGGGTGACAACAGGATTAAAACGTTTTATGGTTTTATTTGGGCTGAAATGAAGACGTTTTTAAGAGGATGAAAGCAGCAGAATGCTTTTTACCAGGTTGTCTTTTTTACAAATAAATTTTTCAAAAATTATCTCACGATATTCAAAGGATGAGTTTTTTCAAAAAATCTTTTATCCAAATCTTATCGTCATAAGAACAACATTTCGGCTTGTCGGGCTATGTATTTTGTTAAATCAATTCGCATGTTTCATCGTCTTGCGCTCAAAGCAATACTTTTGAGCGGGTCAAATACATTTATGAAATATTATTTTATCAAACGTTTCCTCAGGCCGGCTTCTTTGGTTGCCCTTGCCGTTGTTTCTTTTGCAAATGGTGCTTTTGCGCAGCCAAAAAAAGTGGTGGCTGACCGCATTGTCGGTCAGGTGGGCGACAAGATCATTTTACATTCCGACATTTTCAATTCCATTCTTGATGCGCAGCGACAGGGTATTGCTTTGCCCCCCAATCCTGAATGCGTGATTGTGCAACGTGCTTTGATCGAAAAAGCAATGGTATTGCAGGCAGAGAAAGACTCTCTGCCAGTAAGTGATGAGGAAATAGATGCTGCTCTCGACAACCAGATACGCTCTTTTGTCATGAGCTATGGCAGCAAAGAAATGCTGGAAGAAGTGGCAGGCAAAACGGTTTACCAGTTAAAAGAAGATTTTCGTGAAACGTTTAAAGACCGTGCCCTGGCAGACCAGATGCGCAAAAAAATTGTGGAGAATGTAAAAGTGACTCCTAACGAAGTAAAAGCCTATTACGACAAGATACCAAAAGATAGCCTCGCCTTTTATGAAAGCCAACTGGAGCTGGGCGAAATTGTGCTTTTTCCCAAAGCTAACCACGATGTGGAGAGTTATGTGACCAAAGAACTGAACGACTGGAAAGCACAGGTGGAAAGCGGCTCAAAGAAATTTGAACAACTGGCCCGTTCGTATACCGAAGACCCCGGCAGCAAAGAATCAGGAGGTCAATACAACCTGAACCGTGGCGACAAATTTTGGGATCCGGCATTCCTGGCAGGGGCATTTAAACTGAAAGAAGGCCAGGTGTCGCCAGTTATCAAAAGCAAGTTTGGCCTGCACATTATTCAAATGGTCAGCCGCTCAGGCGACGATGCGGTCATCCGTCACATATTGCGTATTCCTCCGGTTACGCAGGACGAAATCAACGAAGCATCCATTCGGCTTGACAGCATTCGTGCAAAACTGGTGGATGGCAGGCTCACATTTGGCGAAGCGGTTAACAAATACAGTGAAGACGAAACCGCAAAATTCAGCGGCGGCAGAAAACAGTCCCGGGATGGTGGCAGTTCCGTAACCATTGATCAGCTTGACAAAGACATGGTACTTGCCATCAAAAATGTGAAAGTGGGTGAATACAGTAAACCAATGGCCTTTGCAGACGAAAGAGGGAAAAAAGGCGTTCGCCTGGTTTACCTGCAATCAAGGACAGAGCCACACCGCGAAAATCTTCGGGACGATTATAGCAGGGTATCTCAACGGACACTCGACGAAAAGAAAGGAACGGTTTTAGAAAAATGGTTCCGCGATCACATTCCTAACTACTATATTCAGGTGGACAAAGAATTCGCCAATTGCGAAAGTGTAAAGGATTTGCTGGGAAAAAACGTAGCGGTGAAATAAACTGAACTGACCAATAAAACAAATAAAAAGCCCGGCCAGCTAAGGCGGGGCTTTTTATTTGTTGGATAATAATAAGCACTTTCAACGTCCCAAACGTGATGGCTTTGGCACAATTATATTAATGCCTCTTGCAGACAGTGAGTTTGGAAACAACCGTTTATGTTATGAGTAGGTGAAATGAGTAGCATTCAGCTATTCGTACATACTTTTCTATGCTTCGCTCATTCACGAAGCATTTACAGCTGCAAGCTTTGTCTTTATAAACACTTTTTTTTAATTTATACTTTTCATTATGAAATTCCTTTTTCTCCTCCTCATGTTTAGTCTAATGGTTGCCTGCGTACAAAAGCCAGCCAAAAAAGACCTGGATTTCAAAGTCGTTTTGGAAGATCCGCTAACAGAAATATCCGGCATTAAAGCCGACGGAAACGATATTTGGGCCATCACAGACAAACCACATGCCGTTGCGTATAAAATAAACAAGCAGGGTGCTATTTTGCAGACAGTATTGGTAAAAAATATAGAGGCTGTTGACGTGGAAGCTGTGACTGCTGACAGCAATTTTGTGTACATAGGCGATGTGGGCGACAACGATGGAACACGGCAAGAGAGGCAGATCATTAAATTCAGCAAAGCAGGTGCAGGTACGGGCAAAAGCCCGGAAGTGAACGGCGAACTGATCACTTTTCAATTCGAAAACGAGCAATTGTCTGACAATAAAAAGGAAAACAATTACGACTGCGAATCCCTGTTGAGTATGGGTGATTCTCTTTATCTTTTTACCAAACGAAGGGGCGACCATCAGTGCGAATTGTTTGTTTTACCCAAAACCGCAGGTCATTATACTGCCCGCTCCTTAGGCATGTTTGATACACACGGACTGATCACAGACGCATCCATTAATCCTCAGCAAAACGAAGTAACGCTATGCGGCTATAACAAAGGACACCAGTTCCCGTTTTTTATTATCCTCAAAAATTTTACGGGAAACCATTTTTTTAGCGGACAGCAGCAGCGGATAGAACTTGCCAACAAACCATGGGACTGGCAGATAGAAGGAGTCACATACACTGCAGACAACAAAATTTACTTTAGTTGCGAAGAAACACCCGAAGTACCCTCAACCCTTTATGGAATTAAAAAAGCCAACCTTTTTAAATTAAATAAGAAAGGCAAATAATGGTGAAGAATATTTTTGCCATCATTCAACTATTTACATCATGATTACACTGATCGGCTATCTTGCTTCAGCTCTTCTCGGCCTATCCTTGTTAGTCAACAACGATCTCAAATTCAGGTGGATCAATAGTTTCGGGTGCTTTTGTTTTTTGGTTTATGGCGTATTACTTCATGCCTTTCCTCTTATTCTTACAAACACCGTTTTACTTCTGATCAACACTTTTTACCTAATAAAGATTCACAATACAAAAGAAGAATTTGATCTGCTTCACTACAACATTGGCGACAACATCGTTGATAAGTTTTTGCTTTTCTATGCAAAAGATATCCGGCTTTATTTTCCTCATTATCGTCCTAACAATTCGGAAAGTATGATTCGATTTGTCGTGTTAAGAGACATGGCCCTTGCAAATGTTTTTGAAGCAATCCTTCAGCCCGATGGAAGTGCGGTTGTCGACATTAATTATACCGTACCAAAATACAGGGATCATAAAGTAGGCAGGTTTATTTTTGAGAAAGAAAAAAAACATCTTCTTGAAAAGGGTATTCATACAATTGTCTATCATTCGGTTGACAATAAAAATCATGAACAATTTTTAAGGGAAATGGGTTTTGCCTGGCGGCAAATGAATGGCATAAAAGTGATGGTAAAGGCGTTGATAAACTAAAATCCCTTTTAGTTTAACCTACTTAGAAATGGTTGGAGCTTATACGGCAGACGTCCTTTTGGAATCTGTTCCTCAAGAAACTTTTATTATCGTTTAGTAATCTTTCCCCTCTTTTAAAATATTCTTTTTCCCCGTTCGTCTTCTTTTATAGAAACGATATTGTTTCATTAGCGTTGCGTTATAAATCAAACATAGTCAATTGATTATGATTTTGTTCTTTGAAATATTGTAATTGAGTTAGCTGAAACAGTTGATTTACGG
>JAYTGA010000035.1:0-9001 GCA_043733905.1 Segetibacter sp. | reverse complement strand
GTACATGGTGTTAGAATCTACGTAGTCAATTATGCTCCCAAAACCATCGCCGCCAATGTGTTCTGACCATGTTTGGTTTTCCATGAGTTTAGAACCATTGTCCTGCAATCCGCAAAATACCTTGTCGTTAACCGTGTTGCCTGCACTCAAAAAATAGATCTGGCTGATGCCCATTCCGTTGGTCAGATCATTCCACGATGTGCCGCTGTTGGTTGATTTGTAAATGCCCCCATCGTTGCACTCAAAAATGGTATTGGTGGCGTATGGATTGAAGGCGAGAAAGTGTTTGTCGGCATGTACTTCGGGAATGCCATTTGCACCATACCAATGGTTTTTAATGTTCCAATGCAAGCCCTGATCCACAGAGTTCCATGTGTTGATGCCGCCTACCCACACATCGTTTGCGTTAGCGGGATTGATAGCCATTACTAAATCATAGCTGCCTTGCCCACCAGTGCCGCTGCCTGTTTCAGAATAAGAAAGTATGTTGTTGGTGCTATTTCCCTGGTAGAAAAGTGAAAAGGAAATGCCACTGTTAATTGATCTGCACAAGCCAAACAGACCGCCCTGGTTGTCGCAGGAAACAGTCATAACAAGATTTGGATTGGCTGGCGAAACTGCCAGAACAGTCCATCCGGCGCCCGGTATTGTTTTGACCACAGACCATGAGTCAGCGGTATTTGAAGACTTGTAAAGGTTTGCAGTGTAACCACTATTATACACAGTGTTAGAGGCATAAACAACAGTAGGGTCGGTTGGTTTAAACTTGATGTCAATATATGATCCGGACTGTGTCTTTGTCCATGTGCCACCTGCATCAGTGCTTTTCCAGATGCCGTTAGATGCCGCTACTACCAGTATATCAGGATTGGTAGGGTGCATGATTATTTTCCTGAAATAAATGTAGCTGGATGCAGGATAAGTGAGTGTGGTGGCGGTCCATGTGTTACCACCATCAATGGTTTTCATAACACCTGTTTGCCGGGTCATGCCGCCGTAATTTTCAGAAGTTACCAGGTACATGATATTGGGGTTCGCATAGTTGATCACAATGTCATTGATACCTGAATTTTCCATACTGCCGGGGTTGGTGGTCCATGTGAGTCCACCGTTGGTTGTTTTCCACAAACCACCATAGGCACTGCCTGCCCACAGCGTGTTGCTATCCGTGGGGTGAAAGCCGACACAGTTCAGTTTTCCCAGGCCATAATAGCCACCCGGAGAAGACTGCTGCCCATGAAAAGTCCATGTGGCCTGCGATTGAGTTCTGGCGGTTGTTGCAGGATGACTGTTGACATATGCAGCCCAGGCATCGTAAGTAGCAGAGGGACTGGGAAAATGATCAGTTGGTTTCATTCTTCTTTGCCAGAATGCCTCCCATCTTTTAAACTGAATGTTGCCTTCTTTGGCTTCATTCTCTCTTCCTTTTTCATCTTCATCAGCAGGCTCTTTTTTATAAGTGCTGTAAAATGAATCCTGGATTTCTTTTAGCGTAGCGGTAGCTGCTTTCTTTTCATACCATGTTTGCGCCTTTGCATGGCTGAGCAGCAGAAATGTAAAGGCCAGCATGGCGAGTGTAAACTTTCTCATAACGGGTAATTTTTTTTTCAATGATTATTGATTGTTTGGTGTGGATTGTTTATTGATTTTAGGAACGATAAAATATTGCTGTGCTTTGTTGACTTGATACCGCAGCAGCGCATCGCCGGTGAAAGAAAATGGTGGCGGGGACTGTGAGCCTTGCTCATGCTGCGCCGATATTCTTACAATCAGTGTATCTCCATTGCCATAGGTCAACGGCTCGTTTGACACAGGCGCATCTTTTTTGATAACGAATAAGGAATAGGCATTGCCAGGCAACCACGCAGAATCAAACAATAATTTATCAGCAGTGGTTGTTTTTATTGTAAAGAAATATTCATCCCTTTTTACACCGCCGGGCCGTGGTGCAGACCATGTTTCTTTTACTGCCGATAAAAGAATGAAATGCGGACTGCTGCCTGCCTGCTGACCATTATGCCTGTCTGAGCAACAACCAGGCATAACTAAACCTGCAAAAAAAGCAAGACCAATTATAAATTTCATTTTATAAAATTAAAGAAATTAAGATTAAGGAGTATGCTTTTTTTACTCCGCAAAATGAGCATCATTTCATTTCCACAAAAAAAACAGAAGAACACCTATAAGTTGCTGGTTTGCTGTATTCACAAAAATATTTTCTCTTGACAAACTCATAAACAATCGAACGTAAAAAAGCCCTTGCTTGCAGCAAAGGCTTTTCATTTTATGTTCAGCAATGTCTTAATGAGGATTAATTAAAACCCTCGAACATCGCTTTTCTCATTTCTTTTCTTGTTCGTGGTTCGGTGTTATTTAGAATGGCGGGGACATCTATATACTGAGGTACTGGTTTTTTGCCACCGCCAGTCAGTAAGTCAACAGCGGTTGCTATTCCGAAGGTAAACAGCCCTTCCAATATCAAAGCGCCGATTGCGGGTTTGCCAACAATATCCACACTTCCTTTTTTATCGGCGGTTTTCAGATCCAGTGTTACCGGATGTTTTACTTTGATCCTTACTCCCTGGTATTGAAAGGCGGTCATTTCTGTTCCTCTTGTGTTGCTGGACATGTTAAAAGTCAAATTCTGGATTTTCACTGCCTCACCATCTTTCTCCACCACCAGGTCTTTAGGAGCATCTACCAGGAAAATAGGTTTGCGCAAACCGGTGAGTGTACCGCACCCATACATAGCAATTGTGAAGAGAAAAAGAACTAAAAATAAAATTCGTTTCATGTGTTGTTTGTGTGTTTTTTATAAGGTTTTTAAAGGTTAATTATGCGCAAAAAAAAGGAAATATTAAGATCTGTGGGATATTATTATCCACACCATCGTTAACAAACATTCATGGTTGAATTTTTCTGGTATTCTCCAACATCAATATCTCCCTGCTCACTTCTTCAAATTCTCCAGCATATCTTCTGTCATGCGGCTGATGTCGTATTCGGGCTTCCAACCCCAGTCGTTTTGGGCACGGCTGTCGTCAATGCTTTTAGGCCAGCTATCAGCAATCTTTTGTCGGCTGTCCGGTTCATAGTCAATGCTGAAACCAGGCATGTGCTTCTTTATTTCCTCCGAAATTTCTTTGGGAGAAAAACTCATGGCGCCAATGTTATAGCTTGACCGGATGCTCAGCTTTGTAGCATCCGCCTCCATCAGTTCAATAGTGGCGCGGATAGCATCGGGCATATACATCATGGGCAGGTAGGTGTCTTCTTTCAGAAACGATGTATAGCTGCCCTCGCTAATGGCATCGTGAAACATTTCGATGGCGTAGTCCGTGGTGCCGCCGCCGGGCTGACTTTTGTAGCTGATGAGACCGGGATAGCGCAAACTCCGCACATCAATATTGTAACGGCGGAAGTAATATTCGCACCATCTTTCCCCTGCAAACTTGCTGATGCCATAGACCGTTGTCGGCTCTATGATAGTGTGTTGCGGCGTATCATCTTTGGGCGATTCGGGGCCAAACACAGCAATGCTGCTGGGCCAGTATATTTTGTGCAAACCCTCTTCCTTAGCCACTTCCAGCACATTCAGCAGGCTCTGCATGTTCACATGCCAGGCCAGCACAGGGTTCTTTTCTCCTGTGGCACTCAGGATGGCCGCCAGCAGGTAAACCTGTGTAATATTGTAGCGCAGCACCAGCACATGAAACGTCTCCTTGTTCATAATATCCAGCGACACATAAGGCCCCGTGCCCTTCAGCAGCGGGTGTTCCTCCCGCAGGTCGCTGGCAATCACTGTTCCCTCGCCATACATTTTGCGAAGGTTCAGTGTCAGCTCCACCCCTATCTGCCCGCAGGCACCCACCACCAATATTTTTTCATCCCTGTTTGACATAGCAAATCGTTGTTGTTATTAATCGTTATTTTTTATTGAGCCGGCATTGGTTCTTTGTGCAGCTTCATTGGCGTCGCACTCTTGTACGGTGTAGCTTTATTGGGCTTTTTCTATGTTTTGCTCTTTGTTCAAGATGCGTTTGCAACAGCACAATCAGGTAAAATCAATTGTATTGTCTTTTTTCACCCGAATACGTGTCTTATCGTAAAAATTATAAAATGCTGTTTTTTCCGCGGCTTGGATAATTTCTGTTCTATGGGGCTTCAAGGAAATGACTGCATTGGTTTTGTAATTATTATCGGGAAACCCTTTATCTCTCATTAATTCAATAGTTATTTCCAATTGCTCAAGAGCTCTTTTTATCCTTTTGCCAAATTTCCCACTACTTGCAGTTTTTATTTCTACCAAAAATAGTTGCTCATTATCAGTAACAAGGCAATCACATTTGCTCACTTCGTCTGTGAACAGGCACTTATCCAGCTTGCCGAGTGTGATTGTTTTATTAGCGGGATTGTTTACTGTTAATTGATAGGATTGTTCTTCACTAACCACTCTTACAGGTTGTGTAGATTCACCACCTTCATCAAATATTCTTAGAACAGCATCCTGATAATCTTCAAAAGGATGTTTGATGGTACAGCCACAACGGGCATTCTTGCAACCACCAAAAATATTCACCAAGCTATCTTTTACCGTACTCATTTGTATTGTTCCATTAAGTCCATCAAAGCTTCAAAATCTTCGCCCAGCTTGTCGGAGGTTTGATCAATAAAGTTTTCTTTGATGAGGCCATTTTCTACAATAGATTCTGCGGTTCCGTTGGATATTTGGTAGGCACTGAAGTTTTCCGGAAAAATAAACCTTGGCAATATTTTTTTTACTTCCGTGCTTGCTCTTAACCATTTATCAATATTTACACTTTCAGGACTTTCATTTATTTGTAAGCTGTTATAGATTTGATGTACAACTTTATTTGCAAAGAGCATATTGTTGAAAGCAGCAAGAATAAATGGGCTATGTGTGGTATAAGTATGTATTACGCCTACATCATCCATGTTTCCTAATGGTTCTACTCTTTGTTCTTCAAGAGATTTTATGAGTTCATATTGAGTGTAAGGAAACAAGTTTAATTCCGGTTCTTCAATCACAAAAGACTTATGTTGAAATTTATCTGATTTTTTTTGAGCTAAAATAGGTAGTAATAAAGGAACAAGACTTTGCAAACCAGAAGCTGCTTGTGTCAACTTTACTTTTGTATCCAAATCAATAACAATTTGGTCTATGCCACTTTCATTAATGTATTTTAGCCCTTTCATCACAAATGATAAATCCACCTCTGGCACTTCAAAACTTGCTTTTTCATATTCGGCTCCAAACGATAAAATATGTTTTGGAATAGGAACATTATTATTCAATAGACTAAGAGATGCTCCTTTAATTATTGGAATAAAATTCCTTTCAGCAGGAATATAAAGTGCAGTATTCCCTTCTAAAAATGCTTCTATATTTCTTATGTTGTCAACAATACTTTTAATTTCATCACCTGTGTAAATGCTGGTAACGAATAAATCTCTAAACTCATTTTCGGTAGGTGAATTTGGGATTTTAGCCTTAAAAGAAATGGAATTAAAGAAAATAAAAAAATTGAACAGCTTTTTCTTAAATGAAAAAAGCATGTTTGCAATTGATTCTTTATCAGCAACTTCCGGTGTCCAAAGTTTTTCTAACAATTCTATTTCTCCCAACAACTTTCGCTCATAAAAAATCGTGTCATTTTCATATTTCAGGTAATGAACTTCTGAATCAAACTCTATGAAAGTATTGGGTTGTAAGAAAGATAAAACATTGTACTCTTCAAGGGTAGCTTTAAAGTTTTCTATGTCCGCATTTTTCTTTTCGCCTTCCACTTTAAAAGGAAAAGCAAGCGGTTTATTCATGAATGCTAATGGCGATTTGAAAATAGTGTAGATTTTGGCAATAGCACTTTTCCCACTGGCTTGTGGGCCAATAAATACATTGACATTTTTCAACTCTAAATCCACCTCTTTTATTGGTCCAAACTGTTTAATCCTGAGTTTTGCCTGCATACTGTGTATTTAAAATGAGACCCCAAAAGTAGAAAATGAAAAGTGATGGAAAAGTATTTCTTTACCTCTATTCTCCTTTCAGCTTTTCCAGTTGGTTTACTGTATCATCACAACACCACCCTCCACCCCCCATTTTGCAAAGCGAAATAAAACCCCAACCCCATTTCCTTACCTCCACACACACATTTCTAATCACAAAACACCGATATCCACCTCATTTCTGACAAACCAAGCTCACACTACGCTACATGGGCAATTGATTTATTTATTTGCGAAGCGAAGCAATATAGGAATGATTACTTATTTTCGATATTGCAAAATTTCTATTTCATCAATCAAAGTTGTCGCACATGTTAAAGTCCATCTATCGAAATAATTTCGTGACAACTTTATCACTCTTTGTAAGCCTGTCCTGTTACTCCCAAACGGACTTTGACAAGACTAAAATATACAATGCAGTTATTGCAACGATTACTGATAAAACAATTACCATAGTGAACCAAACAATTGCTTCAATAGACAATTTTGACATTGATAGCAGTTACAACAAGTACAATGATGAGACAAACAAGTATCAAAAGGAGGATTACAAGCCTACGAAAATTCATATCGTATGTGTGAACCGAATCTTGCATTATCGCTCTCTGTCAATATCAGGTTATTTACAATCAAAGAAAATTGTTGCCGACACTTCCAAATTGTTTGAACAGGTAAAGAATCGGAAAGCAGACAGCTTAAGTAAGTATGTTTCCAATGATATGCTATACACGCTAAAGTCAAAAAGGGGAATTCTTAGTAGAGTCATTGGAAGTTTACGACTAAACCATGTCAAAACATTTGTTATAGTGAGCGATATATTATTTTCTTCGAAAAATGAAATAGCCTTCGTAAAACTCCAGATATTTCCCAAAAAAAATTTAAGCGTTGGATATACCGACAAAATTATTTTTCTTAATAAAATAGGAGAACAATGGGTGATTAAGGATACTTTGGAATGATGCAGTATCTACTAAAATATATTCTCCAACTTGCAACATCCAACATTACCTCCAATTGTGTTGTTCTACATCTCATGACACCACCACGCCCCATTTTTTTATCTGCCACCTGGCATTATCTGGCTATGCTCAATTACGAGGTAGATCCGGCCATTCTTACCAAACACCTGCCTCCCTACACCCAGGTCGATCTTTTTGAAGGAAAAGCATTGGTGAGCGTGGTTGGTTTTATGTTTAACAACACCAAAGTACTGGGTGTCAGGTGGCCCCTCCACACCCATTTCCCCGAAGTCAATCTGCGTTATTACCTCAAACATTTCGATGGCACACAGTGGAAACGGGGTGTTGGTTTCATTTCCGAAATAGTTCCCAAGCCAATCATTTCCGGCATGGCCAATATACTGTACAATGAACACTACAGCGTGGCGAAAATGCGACACCAAATAGACCAAACACCCGACGAAATAAAAGTGACTTACGAATGGAAGAAGCGAAAACAAGACCAGTGTTCGCTCATGGTCAAGGCTTCTAACCACCTGCAACAAATAGGGGCTGGCAGCACAGAGGAGTTTATTTTTGAACACTATTTTGGCTACAATCAGCTAACCCCCACCACTACCATAGAATATGCCGTTGAACACCCTCGATGGCAGGTCTATCACGTGACCGACTTTGCATTGCAATGCAATGTTGCCGAGGCTTACGGAAATGATTTTGCGCCTTTCATAGAGCAGGTAGCACCACATTCTGTCTTTCTGGCTCAGGGCTCCGATGTTGTTATAAGAAAGCCAGTTTATATAAAAGCACAGCCCATTTAATAACCCAATTTTCCCCACCTTTGCCATCCATTTTTTAAACAACAAACATGCAATTTCTAACCGACCTTTTCAAAGCCCAGTCTTACGATGCCAACAATTTCTTCCTCATTGCCGGCCCCTGCGTGGTGGAGGACGAAGCCTTGGTCATGGAAATAGCAGACAAGGTCTTTAGTATTTGCAAAAACCTTGGTATCCCCTACATTTTCAAAGCATCGTACCGAAAGGCCAATCGCACCAGTGCATCCTCATTCACCGGCATTGGCGACCAGGCGGCAATGGAACTAATTCACAAGGTTGGTCAAACCTATAACCTGCCAACCACCTCCGACATTCATGCCCACGAAGAAGCCGCCGAAGCGGCTAAGTATATTGACGTGCTACAGATTCCATCCTTCCTGTGCAGGCAGACAGATCTGCTGGTGGCGGCGGCACAAACAGGCAAAATTGTGAACGTAAAAAAGGGACAGTTCCTGAGTGGAGAGTCTATGAAATTTGCCGTAGGCAAAATACAAAAAGCAGGAAATGAAAAGGTGATGCTGACGGAGCGTGGCAACACGTTTGGCTACCAGGATTTAATTGTTGACTACAGAAATATTCCAGTAATGGCGGCCAACAATGTACCCGTTGTCATGGACTGCACACACAGCCTTCAGCAGCCAAACCAGACCAGCGGTGTCACAGGAGGCAACCCAAAAATGATCAGCACAATTGCCAAAGCAGCCATTGCCACCGGCGCACATGGTCTGTTCATAGAAACTCACCCCAACCCGTCGAAGGCATTGAGTGATGGAGCCAATATGCTTCACTTAAATCAACTGGAAGACCTGTTGGTGCAATTAGTAAAAATCAGGAAAGCAGTGGTTTGAAGAAGTTGAGAGTTGAGAGTTGAGGCGGTTAATGTTTAGAAAGGTGTTCATACCTCATAGTTCATACTTCATAGCTCAAAGTTCATACTTCACACCGTGGGCGTTGTTGCATGAATCAATTCAATAGAAGTAGTTAACCCCTATCCTTTCAAATTTTCAAGCAACTTTTACACTCATTGGTTTGGTAGTTTGCAATGTTATGTTTAATATTTTGCAACCAATTCTCACTTCAGTGAGTTGATTTTCTTTTATTCTTGAGGACAATTTATCGCCAATTATCGTTTTGTATCTGAACATTGTGGTTTCTGATTTGCTCCGCTGGTGATAGTTA
>JAYTGA010000034.1:0-12776 GCA_043733905.1 Segetibacter sp. | reverse complement strand
CTGAAATGGGGACATCCATGCTACACACTGCCTGCCGCTGCAGACGGGAAAAAAAGAAACATTGTTTTAATACATGGATTTAAAGACTATTGTGCAGTCTTGTTTTTTAAAGGTTCTTTGCTAAAAGATTCCCACCATATTCTTATTCAACAAACTGAAAATGTGCAGTCTGCACGACAGGTGCGATTTACGAATTTGGAGGAAATTGATGAAGTAGAAAAGATACTTAAATCTTATCTTCTCGAAGCCATCGTAGTTGAAAAAGGGGGTCTGAAAGCGACTTTCAGTAAAAACACAGAACTTATTTATCCCGAAGAATTTCAAACAAGATTGTCCGGCAAAAACGGAGCTGCCCTTAAAGCTGCGTTTGAGGCTTTGACACCGGGACGACAAAGAGGTTACAATCTCTTTTTTTCTTCACCCAAACAATCCAAAACACGGGAAGCAAGAATTGAAAAATGTATTCCGCAGATTCTTGCTGGAAAAGGATTGAATGATTAGTTTACATGCCTGTTCAGGAGAATAATAAAAAAGTATGAAAAACATTTCAGCCTCAAAAAATAAGCTGTTGCCGGAACAACATCAGGAACTAATCAGCGATTTGAAAGCTCGGTTTGAGAAAAACATGATCCGACACAAAGGTTTGGAATGGGATAAAGTAAAAGAGAAGCTGAATGCTCCGGATGTCAAAGAAAAATTGTGGTCGCTCAGTGAAATGGAAAGAACCGGCGGCGAACCTGATGTGGTTGGTTATGATCAAAAAACCAATGAATTCATATTTTACGATTGCTCGGCAGAAAGCCCTAAAGGCCGTAGAAGTCTTTGCTATGATCGTGAGGCTCATGAAAAAAGGAAAGAAAATAAGCCTGCTGATAATGCTCTTGACACGGCTTCCGCTATAGGCATTCAGCTTTTAACCGAAGAACAATACCGGAATTTGCAACAGCTTGGAAACTTTGATGAAAAAACCTCAAGCTGGATTGTAACACCTGCTGCTATCAGGAAACTTGGCGGCGCCCTGTTTTGCGATCGTCGCTACAACACTGTCTTTGTTTATCACAACGGAGCAGAATCCTATTATGCCGCAAGGGGTTTCCGGGGCTCACTAAGGGTTTGAAGTTTTAAAATCGTACTAATAAACGATACGAACCAACTGCCATTCACCATTTACAAAAGCCCTCACATTGTAAACACCACGCTGTTTTATTGGCACTTGACAAACATCAGAGATAGCGTTATTTTTCTGCCAAGTTTTTTTTCCTGTTTCGTCTGTCACCTCCAGCATTTGCGTTCCTTGCGGAGCATAAATATTTAGTGTATTCTGAATCATCAATGCTCTAAGGGTTTTCTTCCCATTTGATATATAGCGCACCTGTTGCGAATAAATGATTTGTCCTGCTGCAGTAATTATTTTCAGACGAAAAAATGTTTCCTGCAAGGGCTTATCAATCTCCAATGAGTAAGTATTGAAAACCTTGTCGGTCGGGGCTCTAAAACTGCTGACCTGCACAAATGTACTGGCTGATTGATTCTTCTTTTCCAGAACATAAACATCGTTTTTGGTTTCGTTGTCAACTTTCCACGATAGCTCATATTTGTTGCTTTTTTCTTTGCCTGAAAAAGTTACAAGCCTGACGGGTAACGTGTTAGATGCAATGATTTTATAGAGAGTGCCGGTTAGTTGTGTTACATATAAACTGCCATCTGAGCGTTGGCCGAATGATGTAATATTTTGTATCCAGTTGGTTTGCAGGGTGGTTGTCCATGTACCATTTCCATTGCTTTTGGTGAGCCAGCCGTGTGGTTTTGCAAAATCAGCAAACAGGTAATAGCCCTGCAAAGAAGGAAACTCATTTCCTCTGTAAACATATCCGCCGGTGACTGAATATCCACCTATGCTGTCGTTGTGGCCATATTCAAAAATAGGAAAGACAGTGTTGGATTGGGCAGTGCACGAATTATTATAAGCATGAGTGGCCTCATAGCAGTGCCAGCCATAGTTTTTATTGAGGCGGGATGCATAGGGCACCACGTTCACTTCTTCCCAGTGGTCCTGCCCTACATCTGCTATCCAAAGATCGTTTGTTTGTTTGTCAAAGCTAAATCTCCAGGGGTTTCTAAGACCAATGTCTATGATTTCCTGCTTTACCAATGCACTGCCATAAAAGGGATTGGTTGGTGGAATTTTATAGTAAGGTGGACTAGTCATATTGACATCTATGCGGAGCATTTTACCAAGAAAAGAAGTATCTGTTTGTGCGTTGTTATAAGGGTCGCCGCCGCTGCCGCCGTCACCTATGCCAAAATATAAATATCCATCAGCACCAAAAATGAGTTTGCCGCCATTGTGATTAGGAAATGGTTTAGGCACATTCATTAAAATGACACCTGATGCAATATTGGCAGAGTCTGGTGTTGCCCTGTTATACCTGGCCACAACCACATTTCCGGCTATGTTGGTATAGTAAATAAAGAATAGACCATTGGTGGCATAGTGTGGATGAAAAGCCATGCTAAGCAAACCCTGTTCATAGCCCCGGGACACTAAAGTACTGATGTTAAGAAAGGGTTTAGTCTTAATGGTTGAATCTTTTACAATGCGGATTGAACCTGTTTTTTCTACCACAAAAAGCCGGGCCGAATCATTGACCTCTTCCACTACATCAACCGGGGAAGACAGGCCGCTAACGACAGGCTTAAAAGTAATAACAGGTTGAGCGAACAGGTTGGCAACAAAGAAAAGTGGGGTAAGGCATAATAGAGATTTAAGCATACAGGGAGTATTTATCTGCATGGATGCAGAAATTGTACCTTCCAATTTACAAGTTTTAATGTGGAAAATTAGCTGGGGGAAATGATCCGAATATCTTTAAGTGGTTTATGATATAACCTGCCACACATTTCCCCAAAAAAGCAGATGATGATGGATTTATTTTACTTTTAATTCCCCGCTGCAAAATATAAGTGTTTCCTTTTTCGTTTATTAATATTGGCTTTAAAAATCTATTAAAAAGATATTTTCATTATCTTTAAAAAATATTAATCACATTTCTATAACTAAAAACCCGTATTATTATGAAGAAGTTCTTACTCTTTTTATTGATTGCAACCCTTGTGCAGTCTGCCTTTGCGCAATGTCCAACCATTACTTCTACTGTTTCTAAAACAGATGCAAACTGTTTCAATACAGCAACAGGTAGGATCAACAGTGTAACACCATCCGGTGGTCAGTCGCCTTATACATACAGTTTAAAAGCCAGTGGGCCTTTTGTTGCATCCAGCAACTTTACTAACCTGAAAGGCGGCAACTACCACGTTTTCATTAAAGATGCAAATGGCTGCGTGGCAAGCTCTAAAGTAATTGTGATTGGTCAGCCACCGTTGATCACAGGTTCTGTGAGCAAGACAGATGTGACCTGCTTTGGTGGTGCCGATGGCAAACTGACCGTAACCAATGTTGTGAACGGAAGCGAACCTTATAAATATGCCCCACGTTCGGGTGGGCCATATGTCAGCAGTGCCACTTTAAGTGGCTTAAGAGCTGGTACAGCATACAAAGCTTACATAAAAGATGCTGTTGGCTGCGTAGGGCAATCGGCCAAAATAGACATTAACCAACCATCTTCTACCGCCACTACTTCCAACACTTACATTACTGCGTGCAGCGCTTACAATTGGAACGGAACTTTTTATTCGACAGCAGGCGATTATACTTTTAAAACGACCAGCGTAAAGGGTTGCGACAGCTTTGCCATTCTTCACCTGACCATGAAACCTAAGCCAAGCTCTGACACCAGTGTGAAAGCATGCAACAGCTACACATGGAACGGCACTGCCTACACGGCTTCGGGAGATTATTCTTTTGTAGTTCCCGGCACTAATGGCTGCGACAGCACCGCCAACCTGCATTTAAGTATCAGCACTACACCTACATCGTCCGACACCACTGTCACTGCCTGCGATTCATTTACCTGGAATGGTACACCACACACCACATCGGGTGATTATGCTTATCACACCCTGGGTGAGTATGGCTGCGACAGTGCTGCAATTGTGCATCTGACCATTTTAAACAGTACCACTTCCGACACCACTGCCGTTGTTTGTGGCATTCTAAAATGGCACGATGTTAACTACACCGCTACCGGCAATTACCCTTTTCACCTGCCTAATGCGGTTGGTTGCGACAGCACAATTACCCTTCATTTAACAGTCAATAACCCCTCTGTGACCACAGATACAACTGCATTGGGTTGTGGCTTTTTCAAATGGTACGACAGCATCTATACCACAACAGGCATTTATTTCCACTATTTTGACAACAATGGTGTTTGCTCCAGAAAAAGACTTCACCTGACTGTGAAGCCGCCGGTGATTGCACATGTGACAAAAACAGATCTCACATGCTATGGATCAGCCGATGGGATCATTTCCATAGATAACCCAACAAGCGGCAGGCCTCCTTTCAAATACAGGGTAGGTGTTGTAGGCGGCTTCTCCAACTTTACTGCGCCCCCTGTGGTGACCACCCACCTGAAAGCGGGTTCATACAGGGTGTATGTAAAAGATTCTTTTGGGTGCGTAGGTATTTTTACTCCTATTGTCGTCCATCAACCGCACATTGTCAGCGCAACAGGCACACCTACCAATGTAACCTGCAATGGACTTGCCAACGGCATGATTACTATTGACAACCCACTTGGCGTATCGCCCTTCAAGTATAAACTGGGAAGCCAAAGTACGTTTACATCTTTTACCCCACCATATACCATTTCAGGTTTAAAAGCGGGAAATTATCACATTTACCTGCAGGACGGAAATGGATGTGTAGGAACAACCGGTGTGGATTCTGTGATGCAGCCCAGCCCGCTTGCTGTGACCTATGACCTGCAAAATGCCTGTGTCGGTCACCCCAACAGTGGCGCATTAAACAACATTGCGACCACCAACGGGTCTTCGCCATATACTTACAAAATAAAAACGACTGATCCATACATTAGCACTACATCCTTCACTGGTCTTAAAGCAAATACTGCTTACAGGATTTATACGCAAGACAATGCAGGATGCACAGGCATCAGCGACAGGATTGTTGTAGGAGAAATAACCTGCGCTAAAATGGCTGGCAAAGGAACTGCCCCGGCAATGGTGGAAGGTGAGCAAAAGCTTTCAGTCTATCCTAACCCGGCCATTAGCAACTTTACGCTGCAGTTAGACAATTACAAACCCGGCAAAGCCGAAATAGTCGTGACCAACAACAGCGGCAGCATTGTAGAGAGAAAGAATATTGAATTATCTGCTTCGCAAAATAATATTCTCTTCAACATGACCACCAAAGCCCCCGGCACCTACTTCATAAAAGTAATGACCGCCAATGGTGTGCAGGTTAGCAAAGTGGTGATGATAAAATAAATACAGATCATGCCCATTATAAAACAAAGAGGCTGCCCACAAGGCAGCCTCTTTGTTTATACCAGGCATTGGTAGAGACGCCCAATTTGGGCGTCTCTACAGGGGGGTGCAATTTGGGCGTCTGCATGTTGGGGGATTCCAAATTGAGGATGTCCGTGTTAAATGTAGAGACGCCCAATTTGGGCGTCTCTACGGGGGGAAAATTAAAAATAAAATAGATCCTGTTCCCAATTCATCGGATTGTAGGCAATGTAATTTTGTATGGTTTCAAACGATTTTGAATCGCGGATGATGTGGTCATGAAAACGGGATTGCCAGGCGAAATGAGAGATTGTTTTACGGGCATTAATTGTGCAAACGCGTTTGTATTGATTGATGATTACACCAATCGTTCCTGGTTTCCAATGTTCATTTTTGCCGCCCCCCGATTTATTATTGTTGGCATTTGCATCTGTAGAGACGCCCAATTTGGGCGTCTCTATGGGGGGCGGTTGCAATTTGGGTGTTTCCATGGTGGATGTTTCCATTGTGGGTGTTTCCAATTTGGATGTTTCCATGGTGGATGTAGAGACGCCCAATTTGGGCGTCTCTACGGGGTCACCCGACAACCGACGAATGTTGGCATTATCAACCTTCGCATTTTTATCAATAATCAATATCCCATGAACGTGATTGGGCATTACCACAAAATTGCCTAATTCTATAAATGGAAAATGATTGGGAATTTCCATCCAATATTGTTCTGCCAATTTACCCGTTTCATTCCATTGCATCTTACCATCCATTATTTTACCAAAAAAATGTTCCCTGTCTTTTGTGCATATGGTAATGAAATATGACCCGTTACTACCATAATCCCACGCTTGCAACCTGGCGGATGGTATTCGATATCTGTTATTGAATTTGTCGGGCATTGGGTGGATGGTTTAATTTATCGGTAGAGACGCCCAATTTGGGCGTCTTTATAATAGGATGTAGAGACGCCCAATTTGGGCGTCTCTACATGCGTGTTGGGCATCATTTACAACAATTCCACCCGCACCTTTGCCGGGGCAACGGCATCCAGGTTGCGAACCACTATGAAATGATGGGTTTTTACATCTGCGTTAAAGGCGCTGATCTGGAAAATTTCTTCTGTGCTGGCGGCTATTTCCTGGCCGGCACCCTGAGCCTCGTCGGCGGTGGTGGATAGGAATAGCCGGAGATTGGTCGCCGTTTCCGCCATCACTTTTATCTGAGACTTGGCACCAAAACGATGCTCCAGCACGGTGGCAATACCGCCCGGTGTCATTGCCACTTCAAACACTTTTTGATGATAATCAGAATGAAGCAGGGTAAAGTCGAACAGTTCTTTGCACTTTTCCTGATCGCCGGGAAAGGTGATGATGGCCGTGCCAAGGGCCTGCATCAGCAACAGTTCCACGGTGGTGCGTTTGGTGCTGCGAACGTCACGGCTTGCATCCACCTCATTTATTTGCGTTTCGTGCACGGTGTCTGCCAGTGTCCAGTCAGGTTTAAAGCTAATAAGTTTGTCGAACAACACAGTGCCCAATGGTGTTTCATACGTTTTAGCTGCATTCATCACACGGGTGGTCAGCGTGGTCATTTGCTCTTTGGTGACCTGCGAATATTCAGAAACTTTATTTGGGTAAAATTCAAGGTAAGCCTCCGACCCTTTGCCACCCACGGCACGGGCTATAAATGGCTCTTCATCGCTCATTGCTTTTTTAAAGTCATCCAACACGCCGGTCGTTGTCTGGGTCGAGCCCTTTTGCCGGTTCAAGGATGAGTCCACTGCATTTACTTCGTCCTGCAAGGCTGCGATAGCAGGTGTCAAAGCATTGATGACAAGGGTAAATTGTCCGCCGCTGTTGCGCAACGCCATTTTTCTCAGGGTGTTGTTAGCAAAGTTGAGAATACGAAGGTTCGTAATTCTAGACTCATCAAATTTGTTGTTGAAAAAGGTTGTTGAATTTTCCATAATCTGTAAAAGTGGGTTTAGTTTAAAAAATTAATAACCGAATATACAAATAAATACAGCTTTCATAAATGAAATTCAGCTTAAAAAATAAAATATGGAGAAAATGATAGTTTCTTAAAGGGGCCTGTGCAATAGTTTGCACTAGGCTCCTGACGCCAAATGATGCCTGTGCAAAGATTTGCAATAGGCTCCTAACGCCAAATGATGCCTGTGCAATAGTTTGCAATAGGCTCCTAACGCCAAATGATGCTTGTGTAATAGTTTGCAATAGGTTCCTAACGTCAAATGATGCCTGCGCAATAGTTTGCACTAGGTTCCTAACAAAAATTTGGGGTATGCCGAGAGTTCTGCATAGTCTCCTAGCGAAAATTTAGAGTTTGCAAAAGTTTTTTTCGCCTTCGGCAAATGAGTTTTGCGCAGCACATTTATTGACTGCGGATTTTTGTTTTGTGGTAGAGACATTGAATTGCCATGTCTCTACAATTGATGCTACGCCTCTTGATAAAAACATTTAATGAAACCCTTGCAAATGTTTGGATGTGGCAGGAAAGGAATATTTTTACTACATCAATTTTAGGGTATGAAAAAATGTTTACTTGCAGCGGTTTTGGTTTTTGTTGTGTTTTGTTTTTCGCCTTCGGCAAATGGGCAGACTGGGGTGTTGGATGTGACATTTGGAGTGGGGGGGAAGGTGATTGTTCCCCCAGATTCCAGCAATCCTCAAACCCAGTTTGCTATTGCTTTGCAGCCCGATGGTAAAATAATTACCGCAATCACTTATGCCTATAATAAAGTACTCTTCAGCAGATTTAATGGCGATGGCTCTCCCGATTTATTTTTTGGTACTTCGGGCAAGGTAGTTATTCCCTATTGGGGATATGCTACTTATTCAGTCGCTTCACTTGCCGTGCAGCCCGACGGTAAAATTGTAGCAGCGGGTTCAGATTATTCTGGCAGTGTTATCATGATTCGGCTTATGCCAAATGGCGTATTAGACAGCAGTTTTGATGGTGACGGACAATTAACTACTCCTTACCTGATTTATCCAAGGTCTTATGTTTATAAAGTTCTTGTGAAACCGGGTGGAAAAATTGTTACAGTAGGAATCATTACCCGGAACAGTGATACTTACTACCAGCTAATGCAATTTATGCCCGATGGAAAAATGGATAGTTCCTTTGCAATAAATGGAATTTTTGAGTATCAGTGTGGTTACATGGCATCAGCAAAAGATGCAATTTTATTGCCTTCGGGTAAAATTCTTCTTGGGGGTACAGTTAATCCTAATTTTCTCTACGGCTCATTAACGCTTATGCAACTTCTTCCCAACGGCGTTTTAGATAGTACTTATGGAACAAACGGTGTGGCTTTTAGCGATAGCTATTTGTGGGGTCAAGTCTGGTCAACAGTTATTGCTATGCAAAGCGATGGCAAGATAGTGGCAGCAGGACATTATCTTCATGTCGTGGGTTCCAGCTATGAAAAAGTTGAAGTGGCACGATTCAAGGTAAGTGGTAAGCCTGACAGCTCTTTCGGTTATTTGGGCATTTCATCTGCCACTTTCAGACATGACAGTGATTATGTTTCAGGAATTCATGTTCAGCCTGATGGAAAAATTCTTGTAACAGGAAGCACCGACGGAAAAACCTTTTCCATATTGCGCTTGCTTCCCAATGGCGTTGTTGACAGCAGTTATGGCAGACGAGGCACGGTAAACATCATAATGTCGAATGTTCAGGCGTATTGCCGTGCTTCGGTGTTGCAGCCAGATGGGAAGCTTGTGCTGTCAGGCTACGATAGTCCAACTGCATCCGCTGCTGACAATGTTAAACAGATACTGGCCCGTTTCGATGTGAATCCTTACGTACGTTACAATACTTTTAAAGGAGCGGTTTATCTTGATAGAAATTCAAATGGAACTAAAGATGCGGCAGAACCATACTTTGATTATGCAACAATCATTTGCAACAAAAATCCTTATTCTACCTACATTCAAACTGCTAATGGACAATTTAATAGTGAAGAGTTAGATACAGGTTCCTATGTTTGTGCGCCTACGCTATTCAAACCCTATTATAACGGAGTTCCGGCTTCTCACACTGTTACTAACAGTACCTATTTCAACACAGACAGTGTACTTTTTGCATTGCAACCTTTAATTGGTAAGCACGATTTGTCTATTCATGTAGGCTGTGCCAGAGTAAAGCCTGGTTTTTCATTTTTGGTTCCTGTTATTTTCAAAAATGAAGGAACCGATACCGCCACTGCTACCGTGGAATTCATCAAACATCCCGGACTTACTTATGTTTCTTCTTTTCCTACAGCAACCAGTGTAAATAATGATACCATTAGGTGGACAATAACCAATTTATACCCGTTGGAAACAAAAACTATTATATTAAACATGCAGGGGAAAATGCCGCCAGCTCTCAACGTTGGCGATGTAATAGAAAGCACGGTAAGCATTTCTGCCCAAAATGACTTATATCCCTCTGATAATAGTACTCTTCTTGTTCAATTGGTTCGCAACTCCCTAGACCCCAACGACAAAACCGAAAACCACGGCGGCAAAATAACCACCACACAAGTCACCGCAGGCGACTATCTGCAATACACCGTAAGGTTTCAAAACACGGGCAACGACACCGCCTTCAATGTCTATATCCACGACACATTAGACAACAAGCTTGATTGGAGCACCATGCAAATCCTAACCGCCAGCCACAACTATCAAATGACCATGACCGATGGCAACAAATGCCTCTTCACTTTCCGCAACATCAACCTGGTTGACAGCAACACCAACGAACCCGGCAGCCACGGCTACATTGTTTACAGAATAAAACCCAAAGCCACCGTGCAGGTCGGCGACATCATCACCAACACCGCAGCCATCTACTTCGACTACAACCTGCCCATTTACACCAACACCGAAATGACCACTGTTGTCGCCGAATCATTCCCGCTGAAACTGCTGACTTTCACCGCAGCACGGCGTTCCTCCTCTTCCGCCATAGGCGGATCGGGTGAGGTCTTCCTGCAATGGACAACCGCCAACGAAATCAACTTAGATCATTTCATTGTAGAAAGAAGCCTTAACGGAAGAGATTTTACCGCAATAGGAACAGTCAAAGCGATCAACACTGGCAACTATTCCTACACAGACAACAACCCAACAACAACCCCAAACTCCAAACCCCAAACAATCTTCTATCGTCTAAAAATGCTCGACAAAGACGGCCAGTTCACCTACAGCCCTATCCGCCAAATAAACCCTCAACCCTCAACTCTAAACCTTGTTGTTTATCCCAACCCCGCCAAAGACAATTTGCAGGTGGAAATAAACAGCGACAAGAAAGCATCCTTGCAATTGCAGGTACTATCAATGGATGGCAAAGTCATTATGTCAAACAGTTTAAACGCCGTTGAAGGTTCCATTTTGCGAAGCATAAATATCAGCGGTTTGCAGAAGGGAAATTATTTGCTGAAAGTAAGATCGGCGGACAAAGAGGAAAGTATGGTGAGGTTTGAGAAGCTTTGACAGACTACGGTGAAGAAAATAAGATAATTTTTTTCGGTTGCAAATTATAATTGGTACTTTAGTAGAATCTTTAACAAAAAAAATTTGCTTATGAAAAAGATTATTATCTTATTTGTTTTTTGTGGGTTCATTATCGGCAACACCTATGCTCAGGTGGGCGTGGGCACCAGCACACCAAATGAAAGTGCGGCACTTGATGTAGCCAGCAATTCAAAAGGCTTACTCATACCCCGTGTTACAATTGCCCAGCGCAATGCAATAGCCTTGCCTGCACTGGGCTTATTGGTTTTTCAAACGGATGGTGTTATCGGTTTCTATTACAATATCGGATCTCCATCGGTTCCTGATTGGGTACCGGTTGTCAGCACGGTTGGCGGCGGCTCACCCTATATTATGAAGGCGACCTCGCCCACCTCTATTGGTAACAGCAACCTTATTGATTCTTCTATTGGCTTATTGTATAATCGAAATTCGCTGATCAATACCCTTTATTTTAAGGGAGTCCTAAAGTTGCATAGTAACAGCACTTTGTTCAACTATTTCTCGCTGGAGGGCAGCGGACGTAATACTTATCTTGTTATTTCCGACACTTCAGATATCCGTCCACGGGGTATTGCTTTGGGTAGAAATAAAGACCTGGCCCCATCCCTTGCATCAGACAGCATGGTCTATATGTTTTACAATCCATTTTTCAACAATATAACATTTGCCAACGGCAGTAAGAACAAACTTTTTGTCAACATGTACAGCGGCAAAATGGGTTATAACAACGCCGGATATTTTGGAAACGACGGCGCACATTTCAACATGCTATCGCCTTATGATACTTCCGGCTACTTTACTTCGTCTTCTTCCAACTTATTGCAAAATGGTATTTTAAGGGCAGAATACAAAGGCATAACCGCTAATAATCATGTTGCCGTTTATGGCAAAAGCGTTCCTTATTCTTCCCAAAACTTTGGCATAGGTGTGCTTGGCGAGGGTGGCAGAGAGGGTGTGTCGGGTAAGGCAATTAATACCAGTACTGCCTCTGCCTATGGTGTGGTCGGCACAGGCTCCACCAATGGCGGCGTCGCTTATGGTGTATATGGAAAGGCTGATAGCACTACAGCCTCAGGCGGCACCAAGTATGGTGTATATGGCGTTGCAAACGGAGGTGCCACCAACTATGCAGGCTATTTTGCGGGCAATGTCCAGATCAATGGCAATTCTTCTGCAACCGGCACAAAGGCATTTAAGATTGATCACCCTCTTGATCCCGGGCAAAAATACCTCCTTCACTACAGCATAGAAAGCAACGAAGTGCTAAATGTATATAGCGGCAATATTTCCACAGGTGCTAATGGCCTTGCTACCGTACAACTGCCTGCTTATTTTGAATCGGTCAATAAAGATTTTCGCTACCAGCTTACGGTGCTGGGCACTTTTGCCCAGGCCATTGTGAAGGAAGAAATGGCAGCAAACAAGTTTGTGATTGAAACAAGCCAGCCCAATGTGAAGGTGAGCTGGCAGATAACCGCTGTTCGCAACGACAAATACATGGCAGCGCACCCTGCCCTGGCGGAGGTGGATAAAGAAGCTGAAAACAAGGGCATGTATCTGCAGCCCGCCGAATGGAATCAACCTGCCGAAAAAGGCATTAATTACAGGAATAATCATCCCGAGCTGGAAAAGGCAAAAGCAACTCCGTGGAAGCGACAAACATTACCTGTTTCAAACGACAATCCAGGAGCCTATAAAGAATGATAATAGTTGGGGTGGAAAAGTCATTTTGTTAAACAATGTAAATGCAGCCGATGGTTCCATTTTTCGAACCATCACATCAGCCCCCATTCCCAAAGG
>JAYTGA010000033.1:0-2505 GCA_043733905.1 Segetibacter sp. | reverse complement strand
AATGTAACTGGTGTCCACCGGCACAGCATTGTTATACAGTTCCACATAAGACCATGTTTCACTCGTTTTATTGGCCACTTTATATTGACGGTCTATTTCTTTCCACACGTCAGATTGTCGCTTGCTCACATTCATTGCCCGTTGCACTTCGCGGTTGGCAATGCCTCTGTGGGTAAATTCTTTGGGCTTTGGCGTCCACCTCCTCTTTTCCACACAATATACCTGTATGTAGTCGGTGGCACCCGGGGCAATGTATTTTGTTTCGCCCATCATTCTGTCCTGCTTGCCACCTTCCAAAATTTCGCCTCCCTGCACCACCACATCTTGCTTGGAATGATTGGTCACCTGTAGCAGGTTTACATCGGCTCCGTTTTCGTATTGCATCTCCTGCACTTTTATTTTGTGCTTATGCAGTGCTTCAGAAAAACTGATTGGACGTGGTGAAAATTGTGATAGAGGTACACCACCTTCCCCATGTGGTTTGAATTTTACAGGAATGATCTGCAAATTTTTAAACGTCCATGCACTGTCATACACTACACGCAGTTCGTTGTAGGTCAGTTGTGCTGTCGCAATACCGAATGTGAGAGTAGAGGTGAGAGCAAGCAGGCAAAATTTGCTGATGTTCATAAGCAGTAAAATTATCTAAAAAATTTACTTGGTGCATGTCAGGTGATTTTTGGAATAAAACTCATGCTGTTTTATGTTCGATATTGCTTAAGAATTTTCATGAAATTTAACAGAAGTCAAGACAGCAGCCATCTTGTTAGCAACTACATTCGGTTGTTTATAGTTCTCAACACTGCTTTCAAATTGAAGCGAAGGCTGGTCAGGTAAATTACATTTACAAGGCAAAAAACAATTACAGACAATGAGTTGGATATTTCTTCAGGTTCATCCTCAAACGGTTGCCGACACCGCAGCAGCGGCTGTGATGGCTGCTCCCGCTGTTCCCCAACAGATATCGTTGTGGTCTTTGTTAGACAAGGGCGGCTTCATCATGTACCCGCTTTACCTGCTGCTGGCAACTGCTATTTTTGTTTTCTTTGAAAGATTAATTGCCATCAGAAAGGCAAGTAAAATTGAGGACAACTTCATGAGCATGATCCGTGACAACATTGTAACTGGGAACCTGTCTGCCGCTAAAACACTAACCCGCAACACCAACAACCCTGTGGCACGCATCATTGATAAAGGCTTGCAACGCATTGGCAAACCCATTGATGCCATTGAAAAAAGCATGGAGAGCGTTGGTAAACTGGAGATGTATAAAATGGAAAAAAACCTGAACATACTTTCGCTGATAGCAGGCATTGCACCCATGTTTGGTTTTCTGGGAACCATTGTCGGCATGATACAGTTGTTCTACGGAATCAGCAGTTCAGGGCAGTTTACCCTTAACGACATAGCGGGTGGAATTTATGTCAAAATGATTACTTCAGGCAGTGGGCTCATCATTGGTTTGCTGGCGTATATCGGCCACAATGTTCTCACTGCGCAAATAGACAAAACAGCCAACAAAATGGAAATAGCGAGTTCCGAATTTATAGATGTTTTGCAGGAACCAACAAGATAAAGAATGGTCAATAAGTTAATAGTCAGTGAGGCATTAAGTAGAGCGAATATTTTTTGGTGACCAACTTTAGAACTGCTATTAGACATCGTTGTGTCACTCACTTGTACGGCATTTCCGCTATTCAGCTTTGTAAATGTTTTGTTGTCAAAAATTTGTTCTAAACACTCAACACTCAACTCTCAACCAGAACTAAACATTAAACACTAAACATTAAACAACAGAAAGTGAATTTTCGCAACAGATTAAGGTCCCGTCCCGAAGTGCATACCGGAGCATTGAACGATATATTGTTCATCCTGTTGTTGTTTTTTCTAATCGTTTCCACATTGGCCAATCCTAATGTGATAAAGGTTTCAAACCCAAAAGCTAAAAGCGATACAAAGTCGAAGCAAACAGTTGTGATAACAGTAGATAAAGACCAGAATATCTTTCTCAGCCAACGTAAAATAACGATGGAAGAATTGGAACCGGAGTTGAAGGCATTTCTCTCCAAAGACACCACCACAAAGGCTTCTGTAGTCATTAATGGTGATAGTACATCTCATTTGGGAACGGCTATCAGGGTCATGCAGGTGATTAAAAAACTTGGGGCTACCCCAGTGATGGCTGTTGACAATAACGGGAATAAATAGTCGGTTAAATGATTGCTTTCATTCGTTCAATACGAGCTTCATCATAATGTCGGTTTGCTCGTCATTTCCCAATTTAAAAACGTGCGTACCAAACTTTACAAAACCATTTTTTTCATAGAAGCGAATGGCTTTTTCATTCTTTTCCCACACACCCAGCCACACATATTTCATGGAGTGTTGTTTTGCCAGTTCAATGGCTTTGTCCAGCATGAACTGACCAATTCGTTTGCCTTGGTATTCCTGTAAAACATAGATGCGTTCAATTTCCAGGGCATCATTGTTTTGCAATTCTGTTTG
>JAYTGA010000032.1:0-13094 GCA_043733905.1 Segetibacter sp. | reverse complement strand
CAAAAAATCAAAACAAATTCGACAAGTCTTTCACTGACAATCTTAAATCTTTATCAGAAATTATAAGACCAAAAAAGAAAGAATAACTACTGCCAACATGGGGTTTTGTGCAAGGCAGGGCTTGACAATAAACAATGCCCTGCCTGCACAAAGCCCTGTTCGTCGTTGCCTGCTACTATGTTTCATGACTGCCAGAGACTACGATCAATGACGATGTTGCTAGCAATTTAAAATAATGCAATATCTTCGGACTCAGCTTTTATTTACAGACTAAATTTTATTCAATCCTTTATGAAGTTTTATTGCAACGAAATTCAAATAGAAGACGGAGAATTTGGTTGTACTTTGACATTCAACGAAGATGAATACGACTATGAAAAGGAGATGCGTAAGTCTACTAAAGAACTGATGAACTCGACACAAAATTATATTTTACTTCAACGGACTTTCCCTGAAGGCAATTTTGAAGATGACTATTATTATTTTGAGCCGTCTGATTTTGACAAGGCTTGTGAGCTAAAAGACTTTATTATTGATTTGCACCCGACAAGTTTTGAGCTTACGCTAAACGGAGATTTTTATCAGGTTCAATTCAAAGAAGACAACAATAAATTTGAGCTAATAAAATCGGCTCTCGAAATTATAACTAATGGAAGAGGAACACTAACAATTCACAGAATAGTAGACTGAAAATTGATAGACTCTTTTGTCCGCGTGGGGTCTCCTGTAAACGACTCTACGTTCAGAACTTTAAAGTAAACGACTTTTACGCCTTTTCAGGGTGTTCTTCACCTGCAAACACAACATAATGTGGATGCTGTTGGTGAAGTACACCAACAGCGGCGAAATCATATTTATCTCATGAAGTTCCATTGTAAAATTCGGTTCTCCACCTGTCAATCCGCAATTTCGTGAAATAGATATAAGCCCTGTTATTCTGCTAATCCATCCATCTTCCATTGCTTAAACACATGAATCACCGAATCCGAAAGTTTAGGATGGCGCATTGGCATAAAACCTCTTTCGTCCGGATTCTTTACTATGCGGCCAATAATATCATCAATGTTTTCTTTGGCACTTGCATAATTATCCAGAGGCTTTTTTCTGCCATTGGGCGGAAAATGGCAAGGAGTGCAATTGGCTACCAAAAGTGGCTTTATATCGGTTGTGTACATTGTCTTCACCACTGTCTTGTCTGAATTTTCACTTGCTTTGGCAGTCACCATTTTGGATGAGCTGCAAAATTGAAAAAGAAATACACCAAAAACAATGGTTGCGGTTAACAATGATTTTTTCATGCTTTAGGTTGATAGAGGTTTTATTGTTTTGAAATTTGAAAGTTTAAATTTACGGGGAAAGGTATTTAAGTGACTGTTTCTTTTACCGGGCTTTCAATATCCTTAAGCACATAATAGAAGCTTAGATATTTTTTGATTGAACAAGTGTTGCCGATGGTGGGGATTGAAAATCCTCCGCATTGTAACCGAAGTTAAATATTTATTCTAATGTTCAAAAGAGTACCTTATGCCAGAATCAAAGCTAATAGCGAAATGCTGCCGATTGCTCTAGCTTCCAGCTTTATTGGCAATACTTTTTTAGCTGCATGTGCTTCTGCTTTAAGAGTTCAAATAATTATCAACGATTTTATAATAGTGTTCCCCGTAATTTTTAGTTTGGTCAAATTCAACATTATTAATAGCTAAAAAATTTAAAATAGTTTTTTTTCGAGTAGAGCCGGATAGATGAACCATCGGTAAAACAGGATAGTTTCGATATAAAATAACATTCTTTTCAACTGCTTCAGTCAACTTTGGTGCTTGTCTTCCAGCAAATAGTTGTCGGTAACTTTCTGCGCCCAAAATCAATATCAGGTTTGGTTTAACCAGTTCAATCTCTCTTTCCAACAACTCAATATGTTTTTCAAATTCGTGTTTATTTCTATAATAAACATAACTTCTTTCTTTCTTGGAAATATCAGTATAGAAAAATACTTTGTAAATGTCTGTCAAGTATACAAAATGTTTAGTTGACAACTTATTTATTAAACCCCAATAATGTTTAGTGTGTCCGCTTCTAATTTTGAGATTGTGGAGGGCGTATGGTGTTCCAATAATTACATCTTGACTTTTATCCGCTTTAAAATTATTGAAAGATTTTTCATTTCGTAAAGGGTCAATTCCAATTATCATAATTCTTTTCTTATTGTCAACAATATCATTATAATTAAGTGTGTCAAACCAAATTGGAAAGTCAATGCCTAAGAGGAAAGAAGTTACTGGAACATTTTGCTTTTCGGATATGAAAGTTTTTTTTGAAACAATTTTTATGTCTGTATTTAAAACTGGAAATCTTTCATCAAAGTTCTTTCGCCAATATTCATAAATGTCATCTATACTTTTGTTTGTCAAATTGATTACGTTAGCTTGTATTAATTCGTACAAGTCATTTTTAAAGTCAACTGTTGGACAAATCATTTTAATGTTATTTGCTCTTACTTTTTGAATTTAAAGGTTCGGCATTTTCGCATTGCAGCTAACAAGTTAATGACGAATCCCAGGCAACAAGATAATTGGTAGTATGCAGATTTATAAAGTCAAAAATAATCCGGTCAAATATTGTCTCTCTGTGCGATTGCCCCGACAATTCATTTATCCGTTTATCTTTGCCGCAATTTAAAAAAAATAACCTTGCTTTATATGAATCAAAGAGAAGTTTATATTGTTTCAGCCGTCCGCACACCCATTGGCAGCTTCGGCGGAGCGTTGAAAGATTTGAGTGCGACTAAATTAGGAGCCATTGCCATCAATGGCGCCATTGCCAAAGCCGGCATTCAGCCCGCCATGGTAGATGAGTTACTCATGGGCAGTGTCATCCAGGCAAACCTTGGACAGGCACCTGCCCGCCAGGCCTGCAAAGCGTCGGGTCTGCCCGATAGTGTCATTTGCACGACGGTTAATAAAGTGTGCGCAAGTGGCATGAAGGCCGTGGCGCAGGGTGCCGCATCCATTGCACTTGGCGAAGCTGACATAGTTGTGGCAGGAGGTATGGAAAGTATGAGCAATGTTCCTTTTTATGTAGAAAACATGCGCTGGGGAAACAAATATGGCAACGCAATTATGATAGACGGTCTTGCCAAAGATGGCCTGACAGATGTGTATGACGGATTGGCCATGGGCAACGCTGCCGACTTTTGCGCTTCAGAGTGCAACATCAGCCGTCAGGATCAGGATGAGTTTGCGGTCGAAAGCTACAAACGTAGCCAGGCTGCCACCACAGCCGGCAAGTTTGCAGACGAGATAGTGTCGGTAGAAATCCCGCAACGCAAAGGTGACCCCATCGTTGTTAGCAAAGATGAAGAGCCATTCAATGTTAAGTTTGATAAGATACCCGAACTGCGCCCCGCATTCAACAAAGCAGGAACGGTGACCGCCGCCAATGCCAGCACTATGAATGATGGCGCAGCCGCACTGGTGCTTATCAGTAAAGAAAAAATGGAAGAACTCGGGCTGAAACCAATTGCAAAGATCATCAGTTATGCCGATGCAGAACAGGCACCCGAGTGGTTCACGACCACACCATCATTGGCCGTGCCAAAAGCAATAAAAAGGGCAGGTTTAACTATGGACGACATCAGCTTTTTTGAACTCAACGAAGCATTTGCAGTCGTAGGCATAGAAAATACCCGCCGCATGAAACTTGATCCCGCCAAAGTGAATGTGAATGGCGGTGCAGTGTCCATTGGCCACCCTTTAGGCTGCAGTGGCGCAAGAATATTGGTCACCCTAATTAATGTCCTGAAACAAAACAACGGCCGCTACGGCGCAGCAGGCATCTGCAATGGCGGCGGCGGTGCGAGTGCGATGGTTTTAGAATTAATTAGGAATTAGGAATTAAAAATTAGGAATGAAGGAAGAAAATGTTTTGCAAACAAAAAGCTATGCATTTGCGGTTAGGATTGTAAAACTATATAAATATTTGTGCGAAGAAAAAAGAGAGTATGTGCTTTCCAAACAGTTATTAAGGTCGGGTACATCTGTTGGAGCCAACATTGAAGAATGTATAGGAGGGCAATCGGAAAAAGACTTTTTTGCCAAACTAAACATTGCCTACAAAGAAATGAGAGAAACACGTTTTTGGATTCGTTTACTAAAAGATACCGAATATTTAACCGAAGCCCAAGCCAGTTCCATATTAACCGACTGTGAAGAATTACTAAAAATTGCAGGAACCATTATTAAAACCATGAAAACTAAACTGGGCATAAACAATTAGGATGTAAGAGCCAGGAGTTTTCAATTCCTAATTCCTAATTCCTAATTCCTAATTAAACCGTGAGTCACCTAGCCATCCTTTCTTCCTGGAAACAAAATAGTTTCAAACCCATCTATTGGTTAGAGGGGGAGGAGCCTTATTTCATTGATAAGATAATAGACTATGCGGAGCACAACATTCTCAGCGAAAGTGAGGCATCATTTAACCTGACTGTCTTTTATGGAAAAGATGCTAACTGGGCCGATGTTGTCAATGCCTGCCGACGCTATCCAATGTTTGCTGAAAGGCAGGTGGTTGTCTTGAAAGAAGCGCAGCACATGAAAGACATTTTACTACTGGAAGGCTATGTAGCCAATCCGCTGTCGTCAACAGTGCTGGTAGTAGCCTATAAAGAAGGAAAGCTGGATGGCAAAACCAAAATGGCAAAACTGCTGAAAAGCAATGCAGAAGTATTTCTTACAAAGAAAATGTATGACAGCCAGTTGCCGGAATGGATCGCTGGCATGATCAGCGAAAAAGGGCTACAGATAAAGCCCGCCGCCCTCGAACTTCTGAAAGACAATATAGGCAACGACCTCAGCCGTCTGGAGAATGAGATTGAAAAAGTCTGCATCAACCTCAGCAACTCAACCATCATAGACGAAAATGCTATTGAAAAGTATGTCGGCATCAGTAAGGAGTTCAACGCGTTTGAATTGCAAAATGCTATCGCTAAAAAAGACCTTGCCAAATGCATTCGCATCATCCGTTATTTCCAGGGAAATCCTAAGGCCGGGCCAATACAATTATTGCTGCCCGCCATCTATGGCTATTTCAGCAAAATTTACATCGTTTTTGGTATGGCCGACAAAAGTGTCAATGCGTTAAAACCTGTTTTCAACAATAATTTTTATGCCGCTCAGGATGGCCTTGCCGCCTCCAAAGCCTACGGACTGCAGGGTGTTGAAAAAGTATTGCTGCTGCTGCACGAATACAACCTTAAAAGCATTGGCATCAATAGCACCGGCACCGACCAATCTGATTTGTTGAAAGAAATGGTAGTGAAAATGGTGAGCTAAATTTAAAGTGACACTTAAATGCGGGGCTTCTCAAACATTCTAATTCCTAATTCCTAATTTCTAATTCCTAATTATTTAGCTTTACTCCACAAAATTTCTATCATGAAAAAAGGACTCTTTATTTTATTGCTGCAATCTTGTTTTGCCCTGGCTTTGTTTGCACAAAAAGCAAAACCGGCTATGGTTAAAAATGAAACAACCGACGGCCACCCCTCATGGATTATGCAGGGAAATATTTACGAGGTCAATGTGCGCCAATATACCAAGGAAGGTACTTTCAAAGCCTTTGGCAAACACCTTGACAGGCTTAAAAATATGGGTGTGCAGACACTCTGGTTCATGCCTATCAATCCCATTGGCGTGGTTGACAGAAAAGGCACTCTCGGCAGCTACTATGCCGTGTCCGACTACAAAGCCGTCAACCCCGAATTTGGCACTATGGCCGATTGGAAGCAACTGGTCAACGAAGCCCATGCTAAAGGCTTTAAAGTCATTATTGACTGGGTACCCAATCACACATCCTCCGACAACGGATGGCTGACCCGCCACACTGATTTTTATATAAAAGACAGCACCGGCAAACCCGCCATGGCCTTTGACTGGAGCGATACAAAACAGCTCGACTATAAAAATCCTGAAATGGAAGACAGTATGATTTCCTGCATGAAATATTGGATTACCAACACCAACATAGACGGTTTCCGTTGCGATGTTGCAGGCGAAGTGCCGGGTAGTTTCTGGAAAAAAGCCATTCCGCAGTTAAAGAAAATGAAGAACATTTTCATGCTGGGTGAAGGCGACAAACCTTACCTTAACGAAAGTGGTTTTGATGCCACATACCCATGGTCCATGTTTGCCATGATGAAAAAAGTTGCCAAAGGCGAAAGACCCGCATTTGCCCTTGATAGCATCAGGAAGTATGACGATACCGCTTTTCCAAGAAATACGATCCGCATGTATTTTACCAGCAATCACGATGAGAACAGTTGGAACAAAGCAGACTACGAAACCATGCCGGGAGCAGTCCATGCCCCGTTTGCAGTGTTCACACAAACCATGGTTCGTGGTGTTCCCCTCATTTACGGAGGACAGGAAGAACCTGTGTTGAAGGCGATTGAATTCTTCGAAAAAGATCCCATGACGTTTGAAAAACTGGCGAGGGAAAAATTTTATAAAACCCTGCTCAATCTTCGCAAACGAAATGCAGCCCTTTCTCCTGATGCATCTTTCAGAAAAGTGAAGATGGGCAATGATCAAAACATTTATGCCTACATCAGGGAAAAAGGAAAGCAAAAAGTCCTGGTTATTTTAAACCTCAGTAGCAAGCCGCAAAGCATTTTTATTGAAGATAAGGCCGTGTTGGGAAATGCTTACAATGTATTTAAAGGAACGTCAGAAGCAGTTGCAAGCCGGGGTTTAGACCTTGGTGCCTGGGGCTACGCAGTTTATGAATATGGTGACGTATCTAAATCATCTGCTGTAAAAGTAACACCTGCTATCAAAACGAAACCAGCTATGAAAAAGAGAGCCTGATAGTTTTCTGTTTAATGAAATTATTATAGTATTTTCCACCGATTGCCAACTATCAAGGGTTGGCAATTTTTTTAGGCAAATAAGCTCAAATCAATGACATTTTGCTTTCAATTTATGTTTTTTATCATCAGAATTTTTCTCATTTTCCACACCCTATCCCCACAAGACCATAACAACAATCCCTTTTAATCGTTTTTCACTATGTTCGCAGACACATTTGGTGAGTATGACAAGGAAAGTAGATTGCGGTAACTTAAAAAGTAAATAGACCTATCTAACTAAAAATTTTATAACCCATTATGCCTTCGTGCCTTTGTGGTTCATACAAGCAATGAATAACGAGAAACAAGAAACGAGAAACGTATTATGCGATTAAAGAGTTTAGAAATTAAAGGATTTAAAAGTTTTGCCGACAAAACCGTTATCAATTTTGATGAGGGGATTACCGGTATCATCGGGCCAAATGGTTGCGGGAAGAGCAATATTATTGATGCTATCCGCTGGGTAATTGGTGAGCAAAAGATCAGTGCTTTACGCAGCGAAAACCTGGAGGCATTGGTGTTCAACGGCAGCAAAACCCGCAGTGCCAGCGGTCTTGCGGAGGTGAGCCTGACTTTTGAAAATACCAAGAACCTGCTTCCGACGGAGTTTAGCACGGTGACGGTGAGCCGTAAGTTTTACAAAAACGGCGACAGCGAATACCGCCTGAACGATGTGACCTGCCGGATGAAGGACATCCACAACCTGTTTATGGACACGGGTATCAGCACTGACAGCTATGCAATCATTGAGTTGGGTATGGTGGACGACATTATCCGCGATAAGGAAAACAGCCGCCGCCGCATGTTGGAGCAGGCTGCGGGCATTACCATTTACAAGACAAGAAAGAAAGAAGCCAAAGCAAAGCTGGATGCTACCGAAGGCGACCTGAACCGGATAGAAGACCTGCTGTTTGAAATCAACAACCAGTTGAAAACACTAGAGAATCAGGCGAAGAAGGCGGAGAAATATTTCGAGATAAAAAAGGACTACAAGGAAATATCTGTGGAGTTGGCCAAGGCTTCGCTGGAAGGGTTTAACAACACCTATCACACCCTAACCGAACAACAGGAAACCGAGACCGATAAGAAGATAAAACTGGAAGCAGAGGTAGCCACAGAAGAAGCGGCTATTGAGCAGGAAAAAGTGGGTTTTATAGAAAAGGAAAAGGCGTTGCAAACCATGCAGCAGGAGTTCAACGAACTGGTGCAAAAGCTGCGTACACAAGAGAACGAAAAGAAACTGGCGCAGCAAAAAATAACTTACCTAAAAGAGAAAGAAACCAACCTGAAAGTCTTTTTGGATAAAGCTGAAGGGCAACTGACTGGAATTGATGAAAGCATTGAATTTACTACGCTTCAACTGACGGAAGAGGAAACAAAGTTGGTTACTTTACAGCAGCAAGTTGATGAAGTGAAAATGGATGTGCAGACCCGCAGGCAAGTGTTTGACGACAAACGTGCCGCCGTGGATGAACTGCGCAAACAGTACCAGCAAATACAGTTGCAACAGTTTGATGCGGAGAAAAAAGTAGCCGTAGCCGATGCCAGCATTCAGAACCTGCAAAGGGCTTTGGCACAGTTGCAGGACGAACGCCAACAGCGGGAAAGCCAACTGAAACAACTGGAAGAACAGCGCATAGAAAAGGAGCAGGAACTGGAAGACAAACGTGCCGAACTCATTGCCCTGCAAGAGCAGCACGAAGCTACCAAGCAACGCATTTTGGAAACTCAGCAACAACTGGAAGGTCTGCGCAATAAACTGGCCGAAGAGAACCGCAAACTCGACAGCAAACGCAATGAATATGCGCTTTTGAAGAGTTTGATTGACAGCATGGAAGGCTATCCTGAAAGCGTAAAATTTCTCCATAAAAACCAGAACTGGAACTATACTTCCAAGATACTAAGCGATGTCATTTATGTAAAGGAAGGCTACCGTGCAGCGGTGGAAAATGTGCTGGAACCTTACCTCAACTATTATGTCGTAAACGATTTGCAGGAAGGTATGCAGGCCATTCGTTTGCTGGATGCCAACCAGAAAGGCAAGGCCAATTTCTTTTTGCTGGACAGCATAAATAACTACAAGAAAACAGAGGAACATCAACCCGCCAACACCCTTAAAGCTTTGGACGTGATAGAGGTGGAAGACAAGTACCGCAACCTGGCAGAATACCTGCTGTGCAATGTTTACATAGCCGAAGATGAAAGTGCCTTGCACGACAGCGGCGGTGCCATTGTGCTGGAGAAAAACGGCAAGTTTGTGAAGGGCAAATTTTCTTTGAGCGGTGGTAGCGTTGGTTTGTTTGAAGGAAAGAAAATTGGACGTGCCAAGAACCTTGAAAAACTGTTTGCAGAAATAGAAACACAAGAGGCTGTTGTCAACGCCATCAAGGCCGACATACAAGCCCGTCACGATGAAGTGATTGCTTACAACGACCAGTTGAAAGAAGCGCAAATCCGCCAGACACAAAATGAAATCAACAACCTGACCAACCAGGTTTTTTCGCTGCAAAACAAACTGGAAAATCTGAACGCCACACAGGCCAACAGCCAAAAGCGTTTGGAAGAATTAGAAGAAAGCCTGGAAGCCAACCGCGACAGCATAGCCGATGTGAGAGAAGGTTTGACTGCCCTGAATGAACAACTGCAAACGGCTGCTGCCGAAATGAAAATGCAGGAGCAGGACTACAAAAACGCCGAGCAGGACTACAACGAAATCAACCGGCAGTTTAACGAAAACAACCTGAACCTGACGAGGCAGCAAAGCAAAATTGGTGCATTGAAAACAGAGTTGCAGTTCAAACGCAATCAACTCAACGACCTGACACAACAGGTTGAAATCAACAAAGTGCAATTGAAAGAAGCCAGTGAGACCATAGTTGAAAACGAGTCAACGCTCAACGACAACGACCAGTTTCTGGTGAACCTGATGCGGATGAAAGAGGAAGAAGAAAAGAAGTTGAACGAAGCCGACCAGGCTTATTACAACCTCCGCAATCAGCTTAACAACAAAGAAAGTGAACTGCGCCACAAGGTGAAAAGCAAGGAATTGCTCGACCATATTTTAACTGAAGTAAAAGACAAACTGAACGAACTGAAACTACAGTTGGCCGGCATGAAAGAGCGGCTAAACGTGGAATTCAGGATAAACCTGGATGAAATTATAGACCAACCCCGCAGCACCGAAACTGCGGTAGAAGAACTGCAATCCGCCAGCGACCGAATGAAAAAACGGCTCGAAAATATGGGCGAAGTGAACCCCACCGCCATTGAAGCCTACACCGAAATGAAGAAGCGATATGACTTCATTGTGGAGCAAAAGAACGACCTGGTAGATGCCAAAGAAAGCCTACTGCAAACCATACAGGAAGTGGAAACGACCGCCAACCAAAAGTTCCTCGACACCTTCAACCAGGTGAAGGAAAATTTTCAAAAAGTGTTCAAGGCATTGTTTACCGAAGAAGACCAAGGTGACCTGATATTGGTTGACCCGACCAACCTGGCCGAAAGCGGCATAGACATTATCGCCAAACCCAAAGGCAAACGCCCCAGCAGCATAGGCCAGTTGAGCGGCGGTGAAAAGACATTGACAGCCACGGCGTTGCTCTTCTCCATCTACCTCATCAAACCCGCCCCGTTCTGCATTCTCGATGAAGTGGATGCCCCATTAGACGATGCCAACGTAGGCAAGTTCACCAAAATGATACAGCAGTTCAGCGAAAACAGCCAGTTCATCATCGTGACCCACAACAAGCAAACCATGAGCACCGTTGATGTTATTTACGGCGTGACCATGCAGGAACCGGGTGTGAGCAAGTTGGTGCCTGTGGATTTTAGGGGGTTGACGGATGTGGCCGGTAGTGGAAAGTTGAGAGTGGAAAGTTGAAAATTTGTATTCTTCGCAATAAAATTTTGAAAATTCAGTTTTAAGTGAATAGTTTTGATTTAGAATTACATTATGATCTTGGCCGTGCTTGCACACTTTATAGTGTACGAAAGAATGAAGACGTAAAGACTGAAATAGACAAGTTTTGGGAAGAATTTGAGCCTATCGTGGAATTTGATTCGTCGGTAAATGCGCTAAGTGATTTAATTTATCGAAGAATAGCCGATGAATTAGGTGCACAAGAAGTTTTTTTTAGAAATGAGAGATTAGCAGAGGCATTGCCGCCCACATTTGCAAAAGTCAAAGGATTCATCTTCGATTATCCAAAATTTCCTTTACGCCTTTTCTGTATGAGGCTTGGAATAGGAATCGTTATTCTTTTTGGAGGCGGAAGGAAAACTTCACAAACCGCCCAGGAAGGAGATACGGCAAAAGCTTTTAAAGAAGCTAATCTTTTCGCCTCTAAGATAGACAAGGCTTTAAGTACAGGTGAGATTAGGTTAAGTGTTAACGGCCGTAAAATTGTAGAAGTCATTAGTGGAGAAACCGATATTATAGTAATTTAAATTATTTTTTATGATAAGCCCTGTAGTAAAAAGACTATTAGAAAGAACTCCAGAAGATGTCAAAATATTTGTTGACCTCTATACCAATTTGCAAATGCGGATAGCCCAAATTTTGGAAGACAAGCAAATGACTCAAAAGGATTTAGCGGGTAAATTGGGTAAACAACCTTCCGAAATCAGTAAATGGCTAAATGGTGAACACAACTTTACATTAAGGTCGTTGGCTAAATTACAGGCCGAACTTGGCGAAGTGCTTTTGGAAGTACCACAGTCTAAGCCTAAAGTATGCGTAAATAAAGTAAAATCATTCAAACTTATGATACCTGCATTTGCCCATCATTTTAGCAAGCCTGTTGAAAATAATAATGCAGCGGTAAGCAAATTCACGGGAAAAACGACTGTTAATAATTTCAAACACGATTGGAAACCGGCTATAGCTGTTTAAAAATATGTCAGAAGAAAAACGATTTGATCCGGAACAAATGGAGATGGTTGAATTCAAATTGCTCAAGGGGCAGATAGATGCTCCCGATGATTTTGAACAGTCGGCAATACAAGGTCATGAATCCAGCACTTCGCTGGAATTGGGGTTTAACCTAGAAGAAGGCTTAGTCCGGGTAGATGTGTTGACCGAAATTAAGACAGACAGTAACAAAGCTAATTCTCACGAAGCAACGGGCAATTTCCATCTAGCCTATGTTTATAAAGTGAGAAATCTTGAAGAGTGGGCACAGGACAATGGCGCAGGCATTGTATGCGACCCTATTTTAGCTAATGCACTCTCAGCTTCTTCCTATTCCACTTCACGGGGTATTTTATTAACCCGTTTGCAAGGAACCGCTTTAAGCCAATTTATTTTACCAGTTGTAAATCCGAAAAGATTGTTGGAAGGAGATAAGCAATAGCGAAGCCAGTTTACTACAACAAGCAAACCATGAGTACCGTTGATGTCATTTACGGCGTCACCATGCAGGAGCCGGGGGTGAGCAAGTTGGTGCCGGTGGACTTTAGGGGGTTGACGGATGTGGCGGGGAAGAAGGTGGGAGTTTAATTTTCTATTTTTCCAAAATAGTGTTGTTCTTTATCACCCTAAAATCATAAAATGAAGATTCTATTTGTTCTGGTTTCATTGCTTTTGACCATTTCAGCCAATTCCCAAAAAATAACAGCAAGGTTTCAAGATGAAACGCCTGTTTCGGCTGTAATGAACCTCCACACCGTACAAGTAGGCGACAAGTCTTTTGACTATCAATGGGTAGGTAAAACATCCTGGTCTCTGCCAAAAAATTTGCTCAATATGAAAGCGGGCTTGAAACTGCAAAAGTTAGATGCGAACACAAAGGATAAAAAGGAAAAAGATTTGGCAGAGGGCAAAGAGGTCTATCTTCCAATAACGCCAACATTAAAATACTTGTATGGTAAGCTTTATTTTTTCGACTATAAATTATCTGCCGATGAAGATTATGTTGTGTTAGAAGCCAGCGAGGTCAACCAAAATACACTTGAGTTGAATGCCTCCAAAGAAATATTAAAATTTGAAAAGCGAAAACTTGGCCGTGTTGAATCACTCGTGGCAACAGATGCATTGAATTTAGACATTCAGCAATCGCCCAACACAAACACGGTGGCCATTGTTTCAAGCTATGGTAGCAAAAAGCTATTGAGTTATGCAGTATTTGGCAATAATTTTAGCTTTTTAAGAAATGGAGAAGCTGGTGAAGTGGAAGATGCCCGTGAATTT
>JAYTGA010000031.1:0-6806 GCA_043733905.1 Segetibacter sp. | reverse complement strand
GACACGGATTGAAGGGATTAGCAGGATTTTTTTATAGAAAAATAATGGATTTTTTGCTTCGCAAAGGATTATCGGCTATTCATGCAACAATGCCAAGAAAAAGTACAAAAAGTTGTCGGATCTGGTACAGACATGATGATTGGAGGATAAAATCAATTCAATAAACAGGGTTGGAATGTAAACACCTTCTCCCCTATTTATTCAAAATTGAAATAACCGAAATAATAATAAACAACAGTCCCGCTAACCGGTTGACCTGCCTCATTTTCAGGTTAAAAAAACTCATTAATTTTTTACCAAAAAAGGCGTAGCAACAAAGTACAAGCGAAGTACCGATGGCGTTGTAAACAACAAAAACAGGCAGCGACCACTTATCTGCCATGTTGTGTAAGGCATCGTGAAACAAAACGCCCATCAGCAACCAAAACGGTATCTGTTGCGGATGAATGATGGTGCTGAATATGCCCCTGCGAATATTATTGTTCCCGGCTTTTAATGGAGGTAACGTTTCAAAGAACATCCAAATACCCATGCTGAGTGTGAGCAAATAAGCCGCCCATTCCACGTACTGAAACCATGGTTGTTTCATGGCAGATTCATTGAGAAAATTAAGGGTGCAAAAACAATAAAGACTTTCAAAAATGAGAATAAGCAATGCCATGAATGAAAGAAAAAAATATCGTTTTGTGCTGTACAACTCCAGCACCATCAGGTTGATGTTTCCGGGAAACAAATATCCATAGAACCCAATAGGGATGCCAATCATGTTCATGACAAGACTATTTTGCTTTTATAGATTTTTTCCTGCCTTTTTATTTCTTTATAATCCCGGTAGCTCATGAGCGAAACGCCTCTTCTTTTGTTTTCCATAGCAGCTTCGTACATCATTTTATAGTGCTTTGACAAGACCAACTGGGCTTTGAAAAAAGAAAAACCCGGCTGATAAATATGCGCTGGTTCTGCACCTGCTCCGTTGAGTTCAATAATGGAAAAATGCTGCCCTTGTTTCAGTTCTTCAATACTATTACAAAGAAGGTCAAAACGGCCAAAACAGAAGCCGTTAATTTGCTTGCTGATGCCATCAAATGCTTCAACAAGCTGCTCATCAACAATGTGATTATAATCAAGGAACATGGCACCCCTTACATGATTGCCATAAGGCACCAGCACCATTTCATCACCATTGTTTAAAACTTTTTCCAAATCAAAATGTCCATTTTGAAGCAATGTTTTCAATTGCAGAAAAGAACGGTTGTCTATGGCCACCAATTGAGCAATGGTTGAGTGTCCATCGCCAACAACGGCCAGGAGTTTTTTCAAGGTCACAGAAGTAATGCTGCCTGCTTTCCAGGATGGATGACGATAATAAAAAACACTTAGTTCCAAAGGATAAGTAATGTAGGATTGTATCAAAAAAGGGGCTTGCACCTTTTGCCTGTATTGTGCCAACTGTTCCTGATTGTGAATGATTTGGGCTGCCCAGCCCCGTTCACCCCTGTCGGGTTTTGCCACTATTGGAAATTGAATACCGGCTTCCTCCATTTTTTGCTCAATAGCACCGGCGCTTTGCTGCTCATGTACCAAAATGGTTGTTGGGAAATATGCTTTGGGGATTAGTTCAAATATCTTCCATTTGCTCTCAAAAAACATTCCCCCGGTTTCTATGGTTGGGTTGCTGGCAGAAAAGAAAAACAAAGACCGGGCTTTTATAGACAGGTATAAATAGTAAAAACCAACGGGGAAATAGACCACCCACATTGGCCAATATTCCCAACTGAAAAGTTTGATAAAAAAGACCCGTGTATGGTGCTTTGTTTTGTTCATTCGCAGTAGAGTTTGCTATGCACCTTCAGGAGGCAATCAAGCAGTGGTTTATGGCTTTTTGCAAAATATTAATCTTGCTTTTGTAATGCCTGCCACTATTGAAATCGTTGTAGCTAAAAGAAGCAACTGTGTCCTGCTGCATTTCTATAAATGAATAGCTAAGTGTTTTTACTGCTTCGTTTCTATTGATGAGAAAACCATTTTCGCCATCATTTATTGACCTGAAAAAACAAAGTAGCGACAACTTTGTGAAGGGAGGATTTGTTGCCAGCCATTTTTCAAAAACCATACTTCTTGTTGCTTTCGCTTCCTCACTATAGAGTGTGGAAGATGACCACAGATGAGGCTTGCTGTTGTCAAGCATTATCCTATGTTTTTGATGACCATCCCACACCAGTTGAAACAGATTTCCTTCGGTAAAAACAACGAGTGTGTAGTGTTCAATCTCTTCCATATCCATCATGCTCCATTCTATCACAGGCATTTCTGTTGCCAGCAATTCCGCCACTATCAGCCCACGACTTTTTCTATAAAGATTTCTTTTTTCATGATTGACGAACCCTCCGTTTAGCAACACAATCACGCTGCCCAGTTCATTCACGCCAATCCAAGTACCACCTGCTTCGGGGTCAGTTGGCGATAGAAAAGGGACATTCTCATTCTGAACGAAAGCAGGCTTATTTGCCTTTGGCCTTGCGGGATTTTCATCACGCAACGAGGCCAGGCAAACACCATTTTCAGAAGGTAAATAAACAACTGTACACATAGCTTTCATTTTCTTTTTTAAACAAACACAAACTTATCATTAGCTGAAAAATTAAGGCAATGCTGCGAAGGCATTTAATTGTTTTCATGGCTTAGGCTCATTTTATACTTTATGGTAGAATAGGCCATGCCAAAATTGTCATTGACCAAATCCAGCTTCATGTCTATCAGTGCTACTTTAATAAGAGCAAGATGATGAATTGCATGCTCAGTGTTGTAAACAATTTCCCGGTAGTAAGTGGTTTGTACATGCTGGTACATCTGGCCTTCCGACTGGTCAATAGTGAGTTTGAGCGCTTTATCAGGCAAACTGAGCGAGTCTGCAATCTGTTCGATTACCTGTTGCGCCATGGCTTTGTTATTCTCCAGTTCAAGGTTTCTTTTGCGGTTTACATAATCTATTTCTCCTTTCCCATATCCATTCATGGCACATTGAACCAACTCAATAATGTGCCGCACATGGCCGCCAATACTTGCATTGCCAAGGTGGCCAATTTTAACGGTGTATTGCTCAGCACTTAACTGATACAATAAATGACTGAGCGACAATAGCTGTTGTGTTAGTTGTGTGAAAATCATAAAAGAGTTTATTTTAGAAGGGCATAACCAAAAAGGTGATTGTAGGCCACACAATGAATGGATATGTATTTATAGTCTGAAAAATCGGGCATACCTGAGACAGCATAAACCTGGTTGCCATTAATTGATTTCAATTCGCCGGCATCAATGTAGTTGATTGGCATGGCCTCTTTAGAAATATAGACATGCAATGCCGGGCCATTGTTGACCATAAAATCAGCCAGCTTTACTTCAAATGTAGAACCCGTTTTATACACTTCGGCTTTGCCGCTTGCAGCTCCATAAGGGCCGTCCACAAATGTTCCTGCAAATTTTAAGACGGCTATGGTTGTGTCCACCCCTTCGTTAAGGACAGTGGTTGGTGCATCTGTTTCTTTTTTGCATGAAGCAGCAACAATTGAAATGAAAAGGATGAAGATGAACTGGCGCATGGTTGATTATTTTTAAAAATGAAGAATGAACTCGGGTGACAAAACAAATTCTCTTGTTAAACCATCAGGTCTTTTGTCCCTGACCACAAAGGGAACACCTGCCGTGAGGCCAATTGAAAATTTCCGGTTCACTTTGAAACCAGCTACCGCTGTACCATTCAGTGTTAAGCCGGAAGAGCCTTTAATTTCTATTGGCGCATTGCTTAGGTTGGCATTGATGTAAGTATCATTGCCAAAATGATAAATGGCAAGCAAGCCTGTCGTCACATTCAAACGTGTTGAAAGATTGAAGTTGTAACCAGCCCTCAACAAGCCATCGGCCTTTCTTTTGAAATCGTTGGAAGGAATGTATTTGTCTGCCTCAACAGTATTCCAGTAACCGGGTAAAAATGTATTTCTGTTCCTGCCGGAAAATGGTTGCTGAAAAGCTGCTGAAAACTTCCACCGTTGATTGGCGATTGTGTATCCAACAATGCCATCAATAGTGCCTAAGCTGCTTTGGTATTGCATGGGCAACGGCTTGTTTCCTGTTTTTAAATCCCCACTATTCAAAGGCAGTTTTGCAGCAATTGTAATGGTTGACTTCCAACTGCTTTTTGTCTTTGGGGAAAATGAACCTGCAATAAATACATCACCCAGACCAAAGGCGTTTCCCAGGTTGCCTGATGCATAATTGGCTGTCAGCTTTGCCTGTATATCCCATTGTTCACTGAGTCTGTTGTCATATTGAATGCCGGGAGTGAAAACATAGACACTTTCATCGCCAATTCCATTTGCAAAAAACAACGAAATTTTTTGCCGTGTTTCATCCTTTGCAGAAGCAGGGTTTTGCTTCAGATTTCCAATGGTGCAAAAACCTGCATCGCTGCAACCTTGTGCAAACAAACTGTGCGACATGATGAGCACAACAAACGTCAGTGCAAATTTTATAACCTTCATAAAGATTGCTTTTTAAAAATCTTATTGTACATGGCAATGCCTTGTTGCTTATGCAACAACATAATGACAAGACAAATGAAAAAAACGATGATAGCCAGCATAAACAACTGCCCGCCATCGCCTTTGGATTCTATGCCGATAACTGTGAGGTGAGAGAGGATTGCTCCGGCCATGAGACCTGTGCCAATGAAGGCTCCGACAAAAATGGTGGCCGGAACGAGCAACAGAATACTGGTCATTAATTCAATGATGCCGGTTCCTATTCTTCCCCAGGGTTCAACACCCAGCTTGGTAAACAATTCTACAGATTCAGGATGTGCAGTAAACTTGAAGTAGAGGGTTTGAAGCAAAATAATGGCGGCAACAATCCTGAGTATCCACGATGCAATGGTTTTGATGTTCATGATTTTTAAATTGTAGGGTTTATTGACTGTTCATCGAAAAATAGAGCTCCAGCTTTTGTCTGCTTTTGTATGAAGATTGGTCTCGTCTTTATTCCACTTGTTGAGTGTATTGTTTGTCCATGAATGATAAAAGAGAAATAGTTTGCCATCTTTTATTTTAAATGTTTCCGGGTCTATCTCCACCTTTTCGCCAGATGCTCCCATAGCATAAGCACACCAGCCACCATATTGCGGTTCATACCTTTTATAGTCTTTAATGAACAAAGCCTTATTGGCTGCCGATGATAGATAATACGTAATTCCTTCTGCAATGGCTGCAAATTGATTGCTTCCTTTTACCGCTTTGTTTTGAGTAAAATAGGCCACAGGGTCATAGCCCTGAATGGCGATGCCTTTTTCAACATTAAATTGTTTGGTTCGCAAAGCATTTTGTGCATTGACTATTCCCAATGAACCAAGGATGACAGCCAGTGCAAAGACGATTTTTTTCATTTTATTTGATTTATTTAGTTGGGGGAAATTATTCTTTGTTCAGTGCGGCCCAGTTGGCATTGGCAGATGCAATTCTTTTTTCCGCCTCTTTCATCCACATGTCTTTAACTTTTAGGTTATAGTTTAAATACAGTTTGTTGTTTACAATTGTCCAGGCATTGGGGTCGGTAGGGGCTTTGTGGTTTTCGCTGCAACCATAGGCGCAGTGGCCGCCATATTGGGGGGCATATTTTTCAGGGGCCATTTTAAAACTATCAAGATTGGCCTGTGAGCTAAACTTCCATTTGGCACCACTCCATTCAGTGGTAAATTTGTCGTTGCCCTGTGTGGCTTTGCTTTGCATAAAATAGGCAACAGGGTCATAGCCTTTGATGGCAGTGCCGTTTTCACTGTTGTATTGAGTTGTTTGGGCCATGCCTGCAACAGACAATAGCAATGCAAAAAATACCAGTGAAAATTTAAAAATCGTTTTCATTTTTTGTGTTTTAATGACCACACAAAAATGCCCCTGAAAACAGAGGCAGAAAATGTAGAAAGTTCCCGAAGACTTGCCGATTCTTCCCTTTAACTTTTTGAATGAACCTTTTTTAGTTCAGAAGGATTGAGTGAAGTGCAGTTTTTAAAGAATTTGCTGAAATGAGCAGCATCATCAAAACCCAGTTCATCGGCAATTTCCTTGACTGATTTATCGGTGTAATAAAACAGCCCAGGGCAAACGCATCTAATTTTTAAAGAGCAGTGATTCGAGGAAGTCTTGTTGCCAACCAGCTGCGAGCCTTTTATTTTTGATACTCATCTTTTTTGTTTTATCATTTTTCAGAAGGTTGAGTGCTATTTTAGTGATTAGTGAAAAATTTTGTGCGGCATTGCCTGCTCTTTTGCGGCTGCTGTCTTCGTTAAAGGCTACATCAAGCATCCAGTGCAGGTTGTTTTCAATGCCCCAGTGTTTGCGGCAAACGGCCAATAACCTATCGGCACCCTCTACTAAGCTGCTGATATAATACCGACATTCTTTCTGGACGGCACCAGTCTGCTTATCGGTTCGCTCCGCTGTTATTTTTACAAGACTGCTGATGTTTTTCCAATCCGCCCTATTGCAGATCCAATCCATATCGGTTATCACCTGGCAGGTTCTCTTTTCTATGCGGCCATGACCTAGTTCAAGGGTTGTCGCTATGGGCTGTTGCGTTATCGGCGTTTGTTCAAAAGCCTCTTTGATATCATCAAACAGATGTCCCTGGTTGCCTTTTACGGCAAGCAGGTAATCGGCTTGTTTGTCTATGATTTTTGCAGCAATATCTTTTTGGCAACCCATTGCATCTATGGTGACTGTGCAACCGCTGATGTCTATGATGTCGAGCAACTCGGGTAT
>JAYTGA010000030.1:0-37726 GCA_043733905.1 Segetibacter sp. | reverse complement strand
TGAGGAACTACAATTTTGTTCATACCATGATTTTTTCCAACAACTTTTTATCTACACATGTTAATAACCAACTGGTTAGACCCAAAACTCACGTTAAATAAATTCACGCCCATTTTCCCTCCTTGTTTTAATTCCTTTACTTTTACTCATTCACACAATCAACTAATTATATGTTGCAATCAATGACAGGTTTTGGAAGGGCGGAACAGTCCGTAGGTGATAAAGTTTTCCTGGTTGAAATAAAATCTTTGAACGGGAAACAATTCGACATCCGGCTCACCATTCCTGGATTGCTGAAGCCCTATGAGTTTGACATCAGAACCATTCTACAGGAAAAACTGATGAGGGGAAGCATAGAGTGCAACATCTATTGCAAAGGAAGCGGTGCCAAGCCGGTATCCATCAACACTGTACTGGCAAAAGCCTACTACCAGCCAATTGCAGAACTGTCGCAGGAACTGGGTCTGAACCCCGGCGATGTGTTGAGTACGCTGCTCAAACTGCCCGAAGTCATTGTGCCATCGAACGATATGCTGACTCCCGACGATTGGATGGGGTTTGAGAAAATATTGCAAAGTGCCATTTCACAACTAAAAGAACACCGCTTAGACGAAGGCAAATCGCTGGAAGAAGAACTGGTGCTTCGCATAAAAAATATTACCCTTCACGCAGAAAAAGTAGCCATGCTGGAGCCAAACCGCAAGCAAAGAATCAGGGATGGCCTCAGCAAAATACTGAACGAAAATGTGGGCAAAGACAACTATGACGGCAACCGCCTGGAGCAGGAACTGATTTACTATATCGAAAAAATAGACATTACTGAAGAGCAGGTCAGGCTCAAAAATCACTGCGATTATTTCACCACAATTATGAACGAAGCGGAAGAAGCAAAAGGCAAAAAACTCTCTTTCATTATGCAGGAAATGGGCAGGGAAATAAACACCACAGGTTCCAAAGCCAACGACTCCGAAATGCAAAAAAGCGTGGTAATGATGAAAGACGAATTGGAAAAAGCAAAAGAGCAGGTGCTGAATGTTTTGTAATGATGAATATTGGGTATGAATTTCCAAAATGATTTAAACCTTAAACACTCAACACTCAACTTAATTTAAAAGATTTTTCCACCTTCATCTGCATCTAAAAGATTGCTGGTAAGAGTGTTGTCAAACACCTGTTGTTTGTTAGCCAACACCTCACGGAGAAGGTCATTGATGGTAATGATTCCTAAAAAATGCTCATGGTCAAATGCGGCTACATAACGTGAGCCTCTTGTGTTGATCTGGTACATGCAATCCTCTACAGTATTGTCTTTCGACACCTCGGGCAGGTTGGTCGTCATCACATCCTTCACTTGTGTGTCGCGGCTCGAACGGCCTTCCACTACCAGTTTGCGGGTGTAATCTCTTTCACTAAAAATGCCACAAAATTTTTCATTGTCATACACAATCAGGTAACTCAGGTTGACCAAAATCAGCTTTTTCAAAGCGTCAATCACCATGATGTCCGGCGAAATAATATTGTCGGGATTGTCTTTCAGGTCAAGCATATTTTGTACTGTCCGCATGGTAGCTTTCTTATTTATTGTCCGAATTTAGGACAAAGATTAGATTCATGATTCACTATTTGCAATTCATTTAAAATCTGTTGGGGGAAATATGATTCACTTCACGACCGATATTCTCTGCAATAGGTATTCTACCGTAAAGTGTAACAAAAGGTGGAAAAAGCTTCATAGCAGCACAGACCCATAGACGTGTGACACAACGATGCTCCACAAAGCAACTAAAGCCCGGACACAAAATGGTCAATGTTGGAAGCAGGTTTCTTAGGGTTTATGATAAAAAAATACAGTCGGTGACCGGGAACGCTCCAAAATGAGCTTTTAAGATTTTCCGATGAACCCAAATTGTCAATTTCCTCCCTTCCGACACCCTCGGGAAAGTCAAAATTGTGAATTTGAATCATTCCGACGGTTTGTGATCTCGCAAAATGCTGATCATCCTTTCACTGATTTATCGGGCAATCCACCACCATCTTTTGCTTATAGGCATCGGCCATTTTCCATTCATTAGAAGTATAAAAAAGACCATTCAGTTTTCCACCTCAAAATTGAACGGTGTACCTTCGCCGCCATGCACGATTACCTGAAAGAACTGAACGAACAACAGCGGGAAGCTGTGACCCACAAAGACGGCCCCATCATGATAGTGGCTGGTGCCGGAAGCGGAAAAACCAAAGTGCTGACCACCCGCATTGCCCACCTGATGAGTGAACACCATGTGGATTCATTCAACATCCTGGCACTCACTTTTACCAATAAGGCTGCCGCCGAAATGAAAGAAAGGGTAGAGAAAATTCTGGGAAATAATGAAGCCCGGAACCTGTACATTGGCACTTTTCACAGTGTGTTTGCAAGAATACTGCGGGCAGAAGCACCTAAAATCGGCTTTCCAAACAACTTTACCATTTACGACACAGACGACAGCCGCAGTGTCATCAAAACGGTGGTGAACGAACTGAAACTGGACGATAAACACTACAAAGCCAATGTGGTTCACAGCCGCATTTCTTCTGCTAAAAATGCCCTAGTTGGCCCTGAAGCTTACCAGAACGATTACTATCTCCAGCAGGAAGATATGCGGTCTAACCGGCCAATGATTGGGCAGATATATGCAGGATACGCAGCCCGCTGTTTCAAAAACGGGGCGATGGATTATGACGACCTGTTGTTTAAAATGTATGAGCTGCTCCGCGACTTTCCCGAGGTGCTGCACAAGTACCAGCACAAGTTTAAGTATGTGATGATAGACGAGTACCAGGATACCAATGCGGTGCAGTATCAAATCATTAAACTGCTGGCGGCGGTGCATGAAAACATTGGTGTGGTGGGCGACGATGCACAAAGCATTTATAGTTTTCGCGGAGCAACTATAGAAAACATTTTGCAGTTTCAAAAAGATTATGACGATGTGAAAGTGGTGAAGCTGGAACAGAACTACCGAAGCACACAAAGCATACTGAACGTGGCCAACGAAGTCATCAAAAACAACAAAGGCCAGATACCTAAAAACCTGTGGACAGAAAACCAGGAAGGCGATAAAATAAGACTGGTGCGCACCATGACCGACAACGATGAAGGTAAATATGTGGCCGATACCATACAGGAACAAAAGCTGCGCAATCATTTTTACAACCGCGACTTTGCCATCCTCTACCGCACCAATGCACAGAGCCGTTCGTTTGAAGAAAGCCTCCGCCGCATGGGCATCCCTTACCGCATTTATGGAGGTCTCAGCTTTTACCAGCGCAAAGAAATCAAAGATGTAATCGCCTATCTGCGCATCATTGTGAACACACAGGATGAGGAAGGGCTAAAGCGCATTGTGAACTACCCGGTGCGGGGCATTGGCAAAACATCCATTGAAAAAGCGGTGATTGCTGCCAACGAAAACGGTCTCAACCTGTGGCAGGTGCTGACCCGTGCAAGGGAGTTTGGCTTCAAATCAGGAACAGCCGATTCTATTGATGCATTTGTGCAAATGATCAAATATTTCCAGAGCCTTTTGCAAACCAAAAACGCTTATGAAGTGGCGGTGCAGGTGGGCAAACATACCAACCTGGTCAAAGAACTGTTCAACGACAAAACCACCGAAGGTTTGGCTCGCTATGAGAACATCCAGGAGTTGTTTAACTCCATCAAAGAATGGGTGGATGACAGGCTCATCCGCTCACAGATAGACGATGATGGGGTGGTGATTGTGGACAATGCAACCGGCGTTGAAAAAAACAATGGCGACCTGGGTAGCTATCTGCAGCAAATCACTCTGCTGACCGATGCCGATGACGACAAAGAAAACAGCGATGTGGTGAAACTGATGACCATCCATGCTGCCAAAGGATTGGAGTTCGCCTGTGTGTTTGTCGGGGGCATTGAAGAGACTTTATTTCCCAACGCCATGGCCATCAACACCCGTGAAGAACTGGAGGAAGAAAGGCGGTTGTTTTATGTGGCCGTCACCCGTGCCAAGAAGAACCTGTGGCTTACCTATGCCAACACCCGCTACCGTTTCGGGCAACTGGTCAAAAACGACCCGAGCCGTTTCATTGACGAAATGCCCGACCAATACATAGACCGCAGTTTTGCCGGCGGCGGTGCCAGGAACCATGGCAACGGTGACTTTGGGGGCAGCAGCGCCTACGACCGTATGAACGGTGGTTTTGGCTTTAAAAATAACAACACCGCACAACGTGCCGAACAAAAATATGGCTCTCCACCGGGGCGAACCAAAGAGGCAAAACCCGCTTATTTACCCGTTGCACCCACCACTCCCAAAGTGGTGGAACATAAGCCCGCCGCCGACTTTGTACCCAGCGACACCAGCAGCCTGCAGACCGGGCAAAAAGTAGAACACCAGAAGTTTGGCTTTGGAAGTGTGACCGCCGTAGAAGGCTCTACGCACAATCCCGTAGCCACCATTCAGTTTGAATTAAACGGCGAAAAGAAGATTATGCTGAACTATGCGAAGTTGAAAATATTGGAGTGAGCAATTTCATTTACCTAAGATTTTTTTGGGACGAACATGAGTCCTTTTTTCATCTTCGGTTGTGTCACTCCCTTGTACTTCTGGGTAATTCTATTCATCTTTTTCCAAGTTTTTTTCCTTTTTTAATCCCTGTTCCAAAACAGACTATGAAAGTTGCTTCCGTTAGTGAAATAAAGAATGAACTGGTAAAGCTGCAGCCCAAGCAATTGCTCGAGCTGTGTCTGCGCCTGTCCCGTTTTAAAAAAGAGAATAAGGAATTGCTCAGTTTTCTATTGTTCGATGCAGGTGATGAACAGTCCTATATTGAAACCATTAAACTGGAAATGGATGAAGCGTTTGTTGAGCTGAACTCCGGCTGGTATCTAGCCAAAAAAGGCTTGCGGAAAATTTTGCGAAGCATTGCTAAGTACAGCCGCTTCCTAAAGGAAAAAGAGTCGGAAGTCCAACTGCTTCTACACTTTACATCCCTGATGAAACAAAATGGATTTGCTGAAAAAAAGTACAAAGCACTCACCAGTTTATATGAAACTCAATTATCCAAACTAAGCAAACTCATAGACCTCGTTCATGAAGATTTGCAGTATGACTATCGAAAACAATTGCATCATTTGCAGAGCAAGTAAGGTCATAAGGAAATGAAGAATAAAAGCACCCATCCTCCTTATTCCTTCTCTAAAATTTCAAAGTTTCTTGAAATGGTTTCGCCTTCATTGTCCACAATAGTAAGTGTGTGAAACCCCTTTGAAGGATTAAAAGCCATTTGGTGAAACTGTTTGGTCGTGCCAATGTAAGTATCATCCAAATGCCAGAACAGGGTTGCATTTGGATTGCTGTGTGCAGCAGTAAAAATCGTTTTGCCTTTTTGCCCCGACACTTCTTTTGGTACATAAATGCGGGCATTTTGTTCAGGATAAATCAACTCAATTTGTCTGCCTGAAACTTGTTTGCAATCGGGTAGGAAAGGAGGCAAAGGCAAATAATCATTGTGCTTTGCCTTGTAATAATATTCCATTGCCGGGGGCAAAATAAACCAGCTTTTGTGCAGCATGTTGGCGGGTGAAACGCAGCTTTCCGTCACCCGGTATTTTCCCAAAGCATCCAAATGAATGACATGGTGAAACGGGCAAAGCGGCGCATTGTTTCCATGAACACTTACCAGCATCGTATCAACATCATTGCAGTCGGGGCCTGCCTTGTAGCCGCTTTGGTGGCAGACGGGCAAATAAATAAAATCAAAAGCAGGCGGCTGAAACCATGATGAAACGGGCAACAACCTGAAAAGGTCGAACAGGATGGGAGCCGCTGTGTTGATGCCTGTTAGCTCAGGCCGACCTTCGCCATCTGTGTTTCCCACCCAAACGATGACACAATATTTTGGCGTAAGCCCAATAGCCCATCCATCCCTGAAGCCGAAGCTAGTACCGGTTTTCCACGCAATTCGTTGAGCAGAGTTGAAGAGGTTCCACAAGCCTTCTTCCCCCGGCCGCATCACTTCCTGCATGGCATTGAACGTGTGCCAAATGGCTGTGTAGTCGAATGGGCTTTGTGACGAGTTAAGGGTTGAGAGTTGCGGGTTTAAAATGGTCGTTGAATGTTCTTTTGAATAATTCGGCATGTGCCAATCCAACTTGTCCTCCTTTCCATTGTTTTGTCGCTGATGCAAATACATCCTGGCAAAGCTGCTGTAAACACCGGCAAGCTGCCAGGGAGTGACCTCGCAGCCGCCTAAAATAAGGCTGAGTCCATAGTGGTCGGCAGGTTGTGTAATGGTGGTGAAGCCGCACCAGTTCAGCACATCATAAAAGCGCTGGTACTTATACTGCTGCAACATCTTGACCGCAGGAATATTGAGGCTGCGGCTCAATGCCCTGTTGGCAGAAACAGCACCATCATATTCAAGGTTGAAATTTTGCGGCGTATAGCCACCGATTTGTGTGGGAATATCAGCTACCAATTGCTGGGGCAATATGGAACCTTCCGATTGCAATGCCGCATAGAGCAGAGGTTTCAGGGTACTCCCCGGGCTTCTTGGAGAGGCCAGTACATCCACATGACATTCTAAAGATGAGTCGGCTGTGTTGTAAACATTACCAACATAAGCCAGCACATTTCCCGTTTCAACCTCCATGACCATTGCGGCTGCATTATTGATTCCATTTCCTTTGAAACCGCTTTGATAGCGGCTGATGAGTTGCGTTACATTTTGCTGTAAGCCCGCCTGAATGGTTGTTGTAATTTTTGTCGAAGCAGTTTTATCCATTGCTTTTAGCGAAGCAAAATCTTTCTTAAACCTATCCAGCAGGTGCGGAACCATTTGTGGTAATGGCAGCGGCTGCCCCGGCAAAAATTCCATTTTAGCCAACTGCCCGGTGGTGTAGGTAATGGTTTGATTGGCCACCAGTTTATCCAACAATTCGTTTCGCTTTCGCAACAAAATTTGTTTGTTCTTTCCCGGGTGTACCAGCGATGGCGCATTGGGCAACACACACAGGGCGGCCATTTCGCCCCAACTCAGTTTGTCTGCACTGCGGCTAAAATATCGCCAGGCCGCCGCATCCAGGCCAACTACATTGCTGCCAAAGGGAGCATTGGCGGCATATAATTTCAGAATTGAGTTTTTGCTGTAGCTGCATTCAAGCCTCACCGCCATGATGCTTTCCACCATCTTCTGCCAAAGGTTTCTCTTTTCGCCACGGCTAAGACGGATGACCTGCATGGTCAGCGTACTGCCGCCGCTCACCACCTTTCTGGCTTTTATGTTTTGGTAAATGGCTCTTGACAACGCCGCCGGGTCAACACCAGGATGATAGAAGAAACGCTTATCCTCAAAAGCAGTGATGCACTTAATAAACTTATCCGAAAGTGTATCCGACCCCGGAAACCGCCACTGCCCATCCTCTGCTATGCTTGCAGAAAGCAGGTTGCCGTTTTCGTCTTCCAGCACAAACGAAGTAGGCTTTTGAAACAATGACGAAGGCAATGCAAAAGTGAACCACAGCAGAAAAAGTATGACTGCTGTGTAGATTAGTTTTCGTTTGGTGGAAAGGGATTTTGTTTTTTTTATGAATGATTGCAAAGGGAAAGGGATTGGTGCTATTATGTACGGATAAAAATGCTTCTTAAATTAGATCATATTATTCTCCACCATAATACTCCTTTCTTCTCTCTTTTACTGTAGTTAAAATGCTTTCAACAGTTTCTTTTATTTCTGGTGGGATTTTTAGTTCTATGTCTTCTTTATTTTCATTGGTTAATATTTCTGTTGCATAATAAATGGGTGCAAATTTGTTTTGTAAATCAACACCATATATTTCATCTTTAAAAAGAGATTGGACAATTTTTGTTTGGAAATGGACTAATAAATCGGTTAAAGTCATAGGCATTAATTCTACATCCTTATCATTGAGTAAATCAACTAAATCATTCCGTAAATCTTTAAATATTCCGTTCCAAGCCTTAATAACAATCCTAACATTTTGATTCTTCGATTTTTTAATTTGATAACTTTTTTCTATAAACTCTAAGGCTATTTTTTTGTCCTTTTTAAACCCATCATAATACAAAACTGCGAAATTTTGTAAAGCCTCTTCGTCCTCTATATTGTTATCAAGAAATTGTAGAGAATATTTTTCAGTCAAATCATACTTTCCTTGCTTGTAATACAGGCCAGCGAGATTATTTAAAGCATCTACATTCTTTTTATTTATAGATAATAAATAGTACCTTTCTGCTAATTCATCTTTTTGTTGATTATCATATATGAGTCCCAGGTTAAATAAAGCGTCCTCATCGTTATTCTCTAAAGCCAACAAAAAATATTTTTCCGCTAAATCATACTTTTTCATATCTCCATAGACTGAGCCTAAATTTAGAAATACACTTTTGACCCCGCCTTCAATTGCTTTTAAATAATGCTTTTCAGCATTCACATAATCAATAGAAATTTCATATATTCTGCCTAATAAAGAATCTATAAAGACATCATTTTGCTCGACATTTCTTAATATTTCCAATGCTTCTTTAAAATTTTTTTTATCAATTAAATTAAAAACCTTTTCCAGAACTTTTCCAAAAGTTAGCGGCAACTGTTTTTTCAATTCATCATTTAATCCTTCAAGCTGCAAGGTTTTTCCAATTAGAATGTCTCTGTCCGATAAAGATATATATTTTGATTGCGCAAGTGCTTTTGAAATGAAAGCCGCATGGTTTGAGTTAAGTGATTTTTTATCCAATGCTTCAATGTGGCTGTAAGCTATTTTTTTTATATCGTCGGCTGCATACCAATTTTCTAAAAAAATAGTCAACCATTTTGCTTTCCGTTTTTCATTAGGACTTCCCTGTGTCATAATCAGCCACATATTAAAAAACCTTTCTGATAAGCGATAGAGATGATTCTTTTTATTGGTTCCGATTTTATCTACCACGCCATTATCTGCCAACTGTTTTAAATGGGCTGATACAAGTTTACTTTCTATCCTACAGGCTGCAGAAATTTCTTTTACCCCTACAGCCTCCCAAAAGAAGGCAAGCTGAAGGACAATTTTTCTATGAGCTGCGGGCAAATTATTTAATCTTTCCTGGTACAATGGAGAAACACCGTCCATTATTTGTTTTAGATACTGATAGCCATTTAAATCAGTTTGATTTAAAAGAATATTGACAAAAAACTGCAAGGTTCGGGGTAATCCATCAGTAAGCAATCTTATTGTTTCTAGTTGCCCGGGTCGTGTTTCCACAAATTCTTTTAATTGTGGCAAGTCTAATTTTTGGCTCCAATGAAGCAGCAGTTTTTTTATTTCATCGCTGTTTAAGCCCTCTAAATTTATCCTTCTAAAAAATTCGTAAAATGGTAAATCATATCTCCAGAAGTGCTCACTCATTCGGGTACTTCCTCCTATTATTCTTATGTCATCAAAGTTTAAGAGAAACTCTCTTAAAAGATTGGCATCGTCTTTCAGGTTTTCAAATATCCTGTCCACATTATCCAATAATATAATCAGCTTTTTGCCGGATTGCTGCAGCGCTTTATGAATGTTTTGAAACAAATTGCGTGAATATTCCTGTACATCGTCTTTCCATTCTGTTTCTTCAATTGCAATATTTTTGCATTTTAATTCCTGGATAACTTCTTCCCAAAGGTCAAAAAGGCGATAAATGTTTGCTTGCTCTTCGGCAGGATTAATCACTAAATAGTCTTTATGTAGCTTTTTATCGGTTTCTATTTCGTGCTGCAACCTGCGAAGTATGGTAGATTTCCCGCTGCCACGTCTTCCTAATAGAAGGAAATGTTGCACAGAGCCTTTCATAGGATTTCGCCTGATATCTTCTATTATAGTATTATACTCTTCAATACGGATGACAAAATCATTTGCTATTTCAGAACCTTCAGCATTGGCGGATTGATAAAAACGCAACCTTGAATTAAAAACTTCGTTAAGCATGGTAAATTGGAAATTTTTTCAACCAGAAATTTTGTAAAAAAGGAGACAAAAACTGATACTTATGTTCTTCAAATTCTATTAAGTATCCATCTACCATCAGTTCATCCACAAAGTCCATGTAATTATCGGTTTTACTAAATTTTTCAGCTAAATCATAGACTTCCTGCACCGTAATAATTTTTTTATGGGCACACATGATTAGGATGGCGTTGATAAATGGAAAATTTGCTTGCTGATAATCTCTTAGCCTCACAAGCCAATCCTCAAAATTTGTGTTCTTCACCACAACTTTCCTAAAAGCTTCATCAATCATTTCATCATTAATAACCGGGCTTGATTTTGCTTTGGCAACTGTGTCTAATTCTTGTAACATCAACTGAATGTAATAAGGTAGAAGGTGTTGAATTTTATCACACAGATACATTTGAACGGTTTCGTCTAAAGTAATAGTAGAACCATTTAAAAGCTGGTAAATTAGTTTGTCTGCTTCGTTTTTTGAAAGCGCAACAGTATGAATTCTATAAATATCATTGATGATTTTGGGTCTGTCAATTGACTTGATTACATACTCAAGCCCAATAGAACCTGCAAATACCAAGGTAAAATGCCTAAAATTTTCATCACTTCTAAATTCCCGTAGTGTATGCAATATGTCAATAGCATCTTGCTGCTTGCCTTGCTTTTGTAGTTTTAAAATCACTTCGGCAAATTCATCTAAAAACAAAACAGTATGAATTTGTGCATCAACCAATTCAGGTATTATACTTCTTACCTCAACTTCATAATCAATATCTTTTCTATTAAATTTGATTCCGGCTTTTGTTATTTCACCAATCTGATATGTATTTTGCCATTTCCCTAATAGAGCTTTCGCTTTGCTAACCTTAGTTACACAATGCAAAATCAACTCAAAGAGTCTTTGATAAAATTCATTTCGGCTTTTAACTCCTTCAATATTTTGGTATATACAGGTATATCCAGCAGCAGGATTTTCTGCCAAATCTTTCATTATTGAAGTTTTTCCCACTCTTCTTGGCGCAACAAAAAGAATGTGATTGCCTTTTTTGACTTCAGCCCAGAATTCACTATTAATTTCCTCTCTTCTTAAATACCTTATCCCAGTGGCTGCATCTCCTACAATAGTATTTGGAGAAACCCAATTTTTATTCATGCCAATAATTTTATTGCCACAAATTTAAGACAATAATTTTATTGACAAAATTTATTGACAATAATTTTATTGTCTTTTTTGATAAATGTTACTAAAAATTTAATCGTCATTCTATACCAAGAGTTTTCACTGCCCCACCACCACCCACTTCCCCCTAACTCCACTGCTAATGCTGTTGTCATACATCGCCTCACAATAAGTCCCAGGCCAGTAATAGCGGCCGGGATAGGCGGCATTGAGCTGCACAAAATAGGTGAGGGTTTCATTTTGCCTTATGTCAAAATAATGATACACCCGATCGTCACGGATGTCCATGTATGTTGAGGGCGATGATTGAAAACTGCCTTCGCTGTTGTACAATCTTGTGTTCAATATTTCCCATCCGCTGGGGAAGATTTGCGACAGCGCCATTTGATGATATGCGCCTCTTTGCCCGGTGTTTTTGATGGTGACTTTGGCAACAAAATCAGTTCCCTGTTTGATGCTGGCCGGGTCTATTGTAGCTCCGGTGGAGGTGAGGTATTCTACTTTCATCGCTAATACTTCGGGATGGTTCACCACCCGCAAACTATCTCCGCTAACAGGTTGTCCCTGGTTGATGATTCGTACATACAACACGTTAGCGCCGATGTTGCTCAGGCTGATGTTTGCCTTGCCATTGCTGAATGTCATCGGTATCTGAATAAGGCTACTGGCAGTGTTTACGTTAATGTTTTTGCCCGCAACCGTTGCTTTGATGTCCACTTTGTTACCCGATTTATTGCTGCCGCAAAACCTGCTGATAGCTATCAGCGCATAGGCTGTGGTCTGTGTGCTGTACCAGGTTTCCTGGGACAATTGATTGGCAACAGACCTCAACAGATTTTCAGCTTCCTGCTTGCGGTTCATAATCGTCAATGCTTCAAGAACCATAGATTGGTCACGCAGTTGGCTGCCGTAGGTGAAGCCGGGGTTTGCACGTTGTGAAAAATTGGTTGTCAATCCGCTAATCATTTGCAGGGCAATTGCATTTTGCCCGACCAAATAATAGGCCGCTGCCAGCCGCCATTTTGCTTCCGGTGTCAGGAAGCGGTATTCTTTCAAACGGTTCATGGCTCCCAGCTCCGGTGCTTTGCTCAATGCCAATAAATACAGGCGGTAAGCCTGCATCAAATCATCGCCATAGTATGGGGCGACCGTTACATTCCATGCATTGGCTTTGGCTCTTTCAAAAGACTTCCATTGCTGCAGTAGCGCACTTGAAACATTGTATCCTCTTGCTGATGCTTCCAGCAAAAAGTGACCTGCATAATTCGTTCCCCATTCATCGCTGTTTGCTTCGTTTGGCCAATAGCTAAAGCCTCCATCTCTTGTTTGAAAATTCTTTATTTTCTCAATGCCTCTTCTGATGTTCATGTCAACTTCGGCTTTCTGCTGGTCGCCCAAATCAATCAATTGATTAAGCACCAATTGAGGGAAAACAGAAGAGGTGGTTTGCTCTATGCAGCCGTGCGGATATTGAATAAGATAGTCGAGCCGCTTTTCCAAATTGATGGCCGGAATGTTTGAAACCTCCACCACTGCTTTGTTGCTGCCGCCTGTGCCAATAGCCGTAACTGTACTGCTAAAATTTTGACCCGCAGCCAGCGTTTTATCTGTCACATTGGTGATGGGCGGGTTGGGGTTGCGGATGTCCAATTCCACTTCGTAAATGGTTTTTTCATTTCCACTTGTGGCTATTAATTTCACCTTGCCGATGCCTGTTGCTGATTTTACTTTGGCATTGAAAAACACCTGCTGCTCACCGATTCCTGAAAACGAAACAGACTGGCTGACAGCGCCAACCGACTCAATGAAAGGATTGCTTTGCAGAGTAAGATTGACATTGCGTATGTTGCCTGCTGTTGCAAAAACAGTGACCGGAATTTTGATTTCTTCGGCAGGGCCTAAAACCCGTGGCATAGTTGCCAGTATCATCAATGGTTTTTTAACAGCAACGGCTTTTTCGGCGAAGCCATAAGACCCATTGTTGGCGGCTATCACCATTGCCCTTACGCTACCCATGTAAGGAGGTAAAGTGAACGTATGCGACTTGCTGCCGCCACTCGTTTTAAACGGCCCCATAAACTGAACAACAGGCTTAAACCGGTTTGCTTTTTTCTGCCCAGGAGCAGCAGCTTCACTATCGCCGCCAATGGTCAATATGCGTTCCAAACCGCCGCCCCATGCGCCTATCACATAGTCATACAAGTCCCAGCTTTTGACTCCCAATGCTTCTTTTGCATAAAATGCTTTGTGCGGGTCGGGTGTTTTAAACCTTGTCAAATCAAGCAAACCTTCGTCCACAATAGCAATCACATAGCTCATGTCTTTCCCGTTGGCTTCACTTACGGTCATTGTGTTTTGCTGTTCGGGTTTAATGGCATCGGCCATTTTAATGACCGGGTTCAGCAGCGTGTTTTTGTCTTCCACCATCACGGGTATGACACCATACATGCGGATGGGTAAATCGTTGATGGTCTGCGCATGTGGCTGCAACAGGCTGACATTTACATACACATTGGGAGCCATTCCCTTATCAGCTTTGAAGCTGAATTTTGTTTGCCCGGGTTGCGTTTCTGTCCAGTATGTTTTCAAAATTTTGCTGCCGCTTTCTATGCTTATCAAAGCCCTACCGCCCTTGCTTGTGGGTATAGTCAACTGCACATCTTCGCCCACATTGTAGGTTTGTTTGTCTGCGGTAAATGAAAGCATGGAAGCCGCAGTCGGGTCGTCTTTGTTGTCGCGGTTTTGCCAGTATGGGTCATCCACATAAAAGGTTTGTCCGGTTACGTGTCCGCTCTTTGCATCTCTTACCAGTACAAGGTATCGCCCCCAGTTTTCTGATGAAATATTGAAACTGTAAGTGCCTTTTCCATTTGCCAAAGGCACGGTTTGTTTTTGAATGAGCTTGTTGTATTCGTCTTGTGTAAAATTGCTGATTTCATCGCTTGTATTGTCCCACCACCAACGCCATTGAATGTGGTAGAGTTCCACCTCGGCGCTGCTGTTGGCATTGGATAATTGGCCCTTGGTGTCCACGTTCACAATATTGATTGTTTGCTGTTTGCCTGCCGGCAAATATCCCCAGGGCTTTGGGCCTTCTGGTACTTTCACACCCATGTATGTGTTGTAAGGATGGTAAGGATAATACACATTGTCTATGCTGAAATTTCCACCCGGCTCAAAAACTTTGACCAGCAAATTAGCGGTCAGCACACCCGGTGCATCGGTCGTTAACTGAATATTTGGATTAATGGCTGCCACACCTTGTTCATTCAGCGAACCGTCAAAAATGGTTTTGCTTTGAGGCTCAAATTTAGAAGTCGGGTTGTCAAATTTGTATGCTTCAAACTTGGGGAAAATGGTTTTGCTTTTGTACAACTGCACATCCACTTTTGCTTTCAGGTTTTTGGCTGTTGCACCAAACAGCCACTTTGCAGAGAGTGTGCCATTCGTGGCAAACCCTTTGCCCAATTCAGGCTTTTCGCCAAAATTCAAATCAATTTTCAATCGGTTGGGCATCACCGTTTCTATCTTTATTTTCTTTTCAAAAACAGCCCCGCCAACTTTCACTTTGCAGTTCCAGTTGCCTGTGGGTGCAGATGCATCGGTTGATGTTTTGAAAACATTGAAACCATCTGTAGCATTGGTCTGTACCAGCTTTTTATACAACTGTCCGCTGGGTGCATACAGTTCCATTTCCACCGGGTGTTCTGCGGGCAGCTTGTTTTCTTTATCTTCAATAATGCAGTTCAGGTACAGGCTGTCTCCCGGTCTCCAAACGCCCCTTTCGCCAAAGATGAAACCTTTGATACCGTTCTTCACTTCTGCACCGCTCACATCAAATCGGCTGAGGGGCAGGTTGCTTCCATCGTCCAGTTTCAGGTAGCTTTTTTCTTCTCCTTTTTTGGCGATTAGCAGAAATGGTTTTCGCTTCAACTGCAATGTGGCGATACCACTGTTGTCCGATGTGCCGCTACCAATCACTTGCCGCTGATAGTCCAGCACTTCAAGGTTGATGCCGCCCATGGGCTCAGTCGTCAGGATATTGTTGACGGCCACCATCAATGCGTTTTCAGCACCTCGCTTGGCGGTCAGTCCTATATTGGTTGCCAGTATGTTCCTGGCGGCAAAACGTTCTTTATTGTAGTAAGATTTGCTGCACGGATTTTCTCTTTGGTTCCAGTTGTAACCATAAGGATAATAGGTGTCATAACGGCTCCAAAATTCATCTTCACTGTCCACTGATTCATTGTTGGATGCGTAGGAATATTCGTTGCTGTTTTCCTCCATTTCATCGTCAACTTCACTCTCTTGCTGCGGGCTGTTGGGTGTATTGACGGCACTATCTACTGCTGTTCCGTTGCTATTGACAACAACCGTTTTCTTTGCTTTTGACCCACAGCTATACAATGAATAATCCGGACGGAAGCCAATATTGATGCGGTATAGCGCACCCGGTTCGGTGCGGATGTATTTATCAATGTCTAAGGAAAACCGGTTCTTTTTATGAAGATTTAATGTCTGGTCTTCGTCTAATTTGATGGTGGCTTTCACCAGTGGAGTCGCCACCTGGCGCAATGAATTTTCGCCGTTCAAATCGTTGGTTTGAAGAAATTGGGCAACATTGTTTTCATAAATTTTAATGATGCTCACATCTACTGCTTTCAGGTTCACGGCTTCAAAAGGAAGCAGTAGCCTGCCCTGGCTGTTTGGCAGAATATTTCCACGTCCATGAATTTTTACCGAAGGCAAACGGTTTTCATAAAACACATTGGCGGTAAAAGATTTGGCCAGCTTATTGCCCCAGGCATTCAGAATGCCTTCCCTGATGTTCACCTTATAATTTCCATCGAGTCGTTTGCCCACATACACTTTCACTTCGCTGCCGCTGATACTGAAACTTGCATCGGGTTGCTCACTCACAGCTATTAACCCGTTCAGGTCTTGATTTATGGCAATCGGTTCACTAAATTGTACCAGCGTATATTCTTCCTCTTCCTGCACAGGGCGAACTGCCAGCACTTTAAAATCGCCTTCGGCAGGCACTTCAATTTCTTTATGGTCTGTTTGTTTGATGCCAATTGCATCACCGTTCCAGTCAAGTAAAAGTGTGTTGGCATGTACTCCCCGTTTCATGCTGTCTATCTGGAAACTGTGTGTCTTGTTTCCTTCATTATGCTGCCATTTTATTTTCAGGTTTTCACTGGTGTATTTTGCTGTAAGCAGCCTTTCCACCTTTGCATTTTCCTCCACATCGGCGGTCAGTATAGTGCCAGTTAAACCCATCAAAGTTTTGCTGCCGTTTTCTGCACTCAGCCCATTGTCATCAACACTAAACGATGGCTTGATGACCTGTACATTAAACGTGAAAGTCCTGAACTTTGACACCACTTTTCGCACCTTGCTGAGTTTGAAACTTACCTCGTACAATTCATTTGGCTGCAGGTCTTTGTCGGGTTTAAATTCAATGGTGAGTTCGTCTGTCCAATAGGCTTTCCCCGACACGGCCGGGGAAAAATCGAACAGTTCATCTTTCAATGTTTCATTGATGGTGTGCGTTGTGCTTACATCAGAAGTGAGTTGTATGCGGATGGTATTTTTCCTGGAAATAACCCCCGAAGTATATGCCTCAATATAGTTGCTAAAATCAGGGTCAATTTTTACCAGTTTTTTGTTCCGGTTGCAGCTAAAAAACAAAAAGGAAAACAAAATGAATGAAGCAAAAATTAAGGTTTTGCAAACAGGCAAATGAGAACGGTTCATGTGAAGGTTTTGATTGGAGATGAAGATTTGGCAGTAGAAAGTTAAATGAATTATTGATGTAGAAATAAGTCTTAAGTAAATTTCTTTATTATAATTTTGATAAAAAGAAAGCAAAAACATTCAATTATGGGAACGGAAAAAAATGACATCATTCATTCCATTCAAAGTTTCTTACAGGCAGATGAGAGAATAGCTGCTGCATGGTTGTTTGGTTCTTTTGCACGTGGGGAAGCAAAACCTGGTAGTGACATTGATTTAATGATTGAATTGAGTAACCACAAACAATATTCAATGTTCGACATACTCGACATTTCATTTTTATTGGAAAATAAATTGAAACGTAAAATTGATTTGGTCGAAAAAAATTGTCTCCTGGATTTTGCAATGAAAACTGCCAAAAATGACTTAACCAAAATTTATGGATAAGCCCACACCCCGGGAAAGAGTAGAGAATGTAAAAGAAGCCATCAGGCTGATAAATGAGTTTGTAAAAGGTATTAATGAAGAGACATTTCTGGAAGATATAAAACTTCAAAGTGCTGTGCAATACCAGTTCCTGATAATTGGTGAAGCTATCCGTAATATCAATAATGAAATTCTTGAGAAGTATCAATATCCCTGGCATATACCACGCTCTTTTCGAAACTTCATTATACATGAATATCATGGGGTAAAAATGGAACGCATTTATTATGCTACGCAAGACCTTTTTCAACTTGAAGAAAAAATTGACCAAATACTGGAAAATGAATTTTAGGTAATCGTCGCAATACTTTAGGGTTTAGTCATTCAAACTGTCTTCCTAATTTCGTATTTCTACTACGCACCTTTCCTCATTTAAAATCTGCTAAAAGCCGTATTAATCCTACATTTTTATATTGTCCATCATGATACCTTTAACACTTCTTTTAACACTTGATTTTGTGACCTGTTTTATCCTTTTTTCCATCATTCTTTAGAAAAGTCAATCATCCTGATTTAAAGAGGCCGCTCCAATTTAGGAGCGGCCTTTTCTATAAGTTTTACATGTCAGGCTGCACTGATCAGCGCATCTATTTCTGCAGGTGTTTCTGATACTTCTATTCCAAATTTTTCGGTGAAAAACAGTTCTGTTACAATTCCTTTTTGTTCGCTGTTTTTAGCGTAGTAATATATTATTTGCGAAGCATTTACATGCACGGTTGTTCCGGCAAGATTCAGTTTAATAATGACTGGTTTCATGGCTAATTTTTTTTTAGTTTCTGAAATAATCAAGCCATCAGGGAGTTTTTCTTTTTCCTGTTGTGTCGGAATAGGGCAGGCATTATTGTAAATGCTATCTTTGAAAGGAAAATAAAAGGTTTTTTAATCCACACATAAACAGGTTTACATTTTGAATTTTAAAGAATTTGGTTTCGATGAACGGTTGCAGGAAGGCATAGAATCGAACGGTTACGATACAGCAACACCCGTGCAGGAGCAGGTGATACCGCTCATTTTGGAAGGCAGCGACATCATTGCATCGGCACAAACGGGTACTGGAAAAACAGCGGCTTTTCTATTACCGCTCATTCATAAAATATTAACCAGCACACAACACGATCACATTAATGCACTCATCATTGTGCCTACCCGTGAGCTTGCTGTGCAGATAGCACAAAACCTGGAAGGCTTGTCATACTTTACTTCCATCAGTTCGCTGGCGGTGTATGGAGGTGGCGATGGTGCTTCGTTTGTGCAGGAAAGACAAGCGCTCTCCAAAGGTGCTGAGATTGTCGTGTGTACACCAGGGCGCATGATTGGTCACCTGAACATGGGCTATGTGAAGTTGCAAAAGCTGGAATACCTGGTGCTGGATGAGGCAGACAGAATGCTTGACATGGGATTTCATGACGACATCATGAAAATTATGTCCTTTCTGCCAAAGAAGCGGCAAACTCTTCTTTTCTCGGCTACCATGCCTTCCAAAATAAGAGAGCTTTCAAAAAAAATACTTCACAATCCGAAGGAAGTGACCATTTCCCTGTCCAAGCCGCCGGAGCGAATTAAGCAGTTTGCATATATTGTTTACGACAGTCAAAAACCTGCGCTGATTAAGCATTTGCTGAAAGCAAAAGATTATAAAAGTGTGTTGATTTTCTGCTCAAAAAAACACACGGTTCGCGACCTTACTCACCAGTTGAAAAGAGCCGGGCTTTCTGTAGATGAAATACACTCCAACCTGGAGCAAAACCAGCGGGAAGATGTGCTGGCAGCATTCATCAATCACCGCTTGAAAATATTGGTAGCTACAGACATTCTGAGCCGTGGCATTCACATAGACGATATTGACCTGGTCATTAACTACGAAGTGCCACACGACGGCGAAGATTATGTACACCGCATTGGCCGCACTGCCCGTGCCGAAACCGACGGAACGGCCTTTACACTGGTGAATGAAAAAGAACAACGAAAATTTGAAGCCATCGAAAAGCTAATTGATAAAACAATTGAAAAAGCGGTCGTTCCTGAAAGTTTGGGAGCAACTCCTGCCTACAATCCTACACAAAGAGTGACAACGGGGTTTAAGAAGAAAAAGTTTAACGGGCCGAGGAAGCAGCATTAAGTTAGTTGGGTTCATGACCGGCAAAAGGTGGAAAAAGCCCAATAAAGCTATGTTGTACAAGAGTGCGACGCCAATGAAGAACCACAAAGAAATATAGCCGGGACAATAATTCATAAGGTGGGAAGAAAGAAGATTCATGTGTTAATAACGACACTTCTCAGATTCTTTTTTCAACTATTCAAATTTTGCTTTGAACTTTTTATGTAAATTGTACGCTGTAACATGAAACTGTTAAGCCCTGCCATATCGAGATTAGTCCGGTTCCGACTGTGGCGCATAGAAAGCTGGATGAATAATCCGTTGGAGGCGCAGTACGAAGTGTTTAAAGATTTGATTGCAGGCGGGCAATATTCCTGCTTTGGCCGCAAACATGGATTCAGCAATATCTACACGGTCAAAAGTTTTAAAGAGGCCGTTCCCATTCATGAATACGAAGACCTGAAACCCTATATAGAACGGACGATGCACGGCGAACAAAACCTGCTGTGGAACACGCCCATCAACTGGTTTGCCAAAAGCAGTGGCACTACAAACGACAAAAGTAAGTTCATCCCCATTAGCGAAGAAAGCCTGGAAGAAAGCCATTTTCAGGGAGCGAAAGATGTGCTGACACTCTATTACAACTTTAATCCTGACAGTGATTTGCTGACAGGCAAAGGGCTGGTGATCGGCGGCAGCCACCAGGTGAACAAGCTGAATGAAGATTCCCAATACGGTGACTTGAGTGCAGTGCTTATGCAGAACACTCCCTTTTGGGGACACTGGCTGCGCACCCCGGAACTGAGCGTGGCACTGCTGGATGAATGGGAAAACAAAATTGAAAAACTGGCCGAAACGACCATCCTGGAAAACGTGACCAGCATTAGCGGTGTGCCTACATGGACGTTGGTTTTGATCAAAAGAATCTTAGAAATAACGGGCAAGCAAACGCTGAAAGAAGTGTGGCCCAACCTGGAATTATACATTCACGGCGGCGTATCATTTACACCTTATCGCGATCAGTTTCAAAAGTTGATTGGCGGCCACATCCACTACCTTGACCTCTACAATGCCAGCGAAGGTTTTTTCGCTGCGCAAAATAATCCCTACGAAGAAGGGATGCTGCTTTACATGCATCATGGCATTTTTTATGAGTTTATGCCCGTGGAAGAATATGGAAAACAGGATGCAAAAACGGTTGGCCTGGACGAAGTGGAATTAGATAAGAACTATGCACTCGTCATTAGCACAAATGGTGGCCTTTGGCGCTATCTCCTCGGCGACACTGTTCAGTTTACGTCTCTTTTTCCCTTCAAAATAAAAGTAACCGGAAGGGTCAGACATTTCATCAACGCCTTTGGCGAAGAAGTAATCGTTGACAACTCCGACTGCGCCATAGCCGTGGCTTGTGAAAAAACAGGAGCCATTGTAAACGATTATACCGCCGCCCCAATTTATTTTTCTGAAAAAGAAAACGGCGGCCACGAATGGTTGATAGAATTTGAAAAAGAACCCGCCGATCTGCGCCTCTTTACCTACGAACTGGACACTGCCCTCAAGAACGCCAACAGCGACTATGAGGCAAAACGCCACAAAGACATTGCCTTGCACATGCCCGTTGTCCGGAAATTGAACAAAGGAATTTTTACTGAATGGCTACGCACAAAAGGCAAGTTGGGCGGCCAGCATAAAGTGCCAAGGCTCAGCAATGACAGGGCTTATGTGGAGGAAATTATGGCGATTGCGGAGAGGTGAGTGGTTGGAAAATATATTTACACTTTTTTTTACCTTACTTTTAGGATATACCTTAGCAAAGTTTTATTGCTCAAGGTCAAGCAAGTAGTGGAAATGTTCACTATCAGCCTTCACCTTTTTTCAAAATAATATTTTGTTGTTACGTCTTTGACATATATATTTGAATTCTGTAAGAAACAGTTTTTTTGTGTAAGATTGAACTTCATTGTTCTCCCCCCGTATTTTACACTGCCTGTTTCTCTTGCTACTGTTAGCCTCATTATTCAGCATGAATTGTGCTGAATAATGACTCTGCTAACGAACTACATTGTACATCCTATGATATCCTATTGATAGTTATTCACTATTTAATCCTATTTCATGAAAAGATGTTTACTGCTTATTGTAATTATATTTTTTGGAAAAAATGTTTTCGGACAGATAACGCCGCCGGGGCCTATAAGTCTTTGTTTGGGTGACAGTATAGTTTTGACAGCTCCCGTTGGCACTACATACCAATGGTTCAAAAACGGTTCCAATTTAATAGGGGATACTTTACAGACTTATACAGCTAAAGCGGCTGGTAACTATGCGGTGAAAGTTAATGGGGTAACAACGGCTCCTGTCGTGGTTAATATCAATCCAAAACCAGCTATTCCTTTTTTTACATTTATATACACCCCGTTTCAATGTTCTGAGTTACCTGTAAACTTTAATGTTACCAGCCCGGTTGGTGGTATAACCTACACCTGGAATTTTGGCGATGGCCAAACAGCAACAGGTCCCAATGTTACTCACACATACAATGCACTTGGAAACGGAACCCAGGCTTTTAATGCAACCGTTACTGCAACTAATTCTTTCAATTGCTCTGCCGTTTCTACAGGCCAACTCATAAACCTTAAGCAGCATCCCGATGCTGCTATTGCAGACTTTCAAAGCCAAACGCCATTTACCAATTGTGGCACACCGACTTTTGATTTAGTCATTGACAATATTTCTACAACACAATCTACCAATGCTCAATACCAGATTGATTGGGGTGACGGTTCACCTCTTTTTACAACGGCAATTTTGCCAACAACAGGCACTCTACATACCTATACAACTCAAGGCTATTTTTATCTTATTTTAAAGATTACCGGTCAAAATGGTTGCATCTCTACCAAAACCTATACTGTATTTAACGGTTCAAATCCGGGAGTTGGTTTGTCGTCTAACGGAAATACAGTGTTGCAATGTTTACCGGCTACCGATACATTTTTCATCACTTACCCGTCTTCAAATCCGCCGGGAACAACTTACACAATCTCTTACAATGATGGTTCTCCTGATGTAGTATATAGCCATCCTCCTCCATCTTCTTTTACTCATACCTTTACTACTTCCTCCTGTAATGCTGTAAATACCGTTAATCCTTATTCCTTTTATGTAAAAATCAGGGTTCAAAACCCATGCGGATACCTGGATGGAGGAGTTGAGCCAATTACAACCATTACAAGACCTTCAGCCGCAATAGGGATTAGCCCCGACACTGTAAACTGTATAAATACAACAGTTTATTTTACCAATACTTCCTCAAACGGACAAGTTGTTCAAAACGGTGTCTGCAATTCCGGAGGGATCATTAACTGGATCATTACACCCATTACCGGTTCGCCAACAGGATGGGCAGTAACATCAGGCATAATAGGAAATCCTAATCCCAACACAAATCCATTAACATGGGGATCGCAAACAATAGGCGTAGATTTCAATGCAATCGGAACTTACAGTATAAAAATAATTGTTCGCAATTTCTCGGCGGCAGGCACAACTTGCAGAATCGATAGTATAACCAGAATTGTTTGCATCAGTACACTTCCCACCACAGGGTTTAAGCTAAATAAGAATAAAGGCTGCTTGCCTCTCAGTGTCAATGCGACTGATACTTCCACTTTTCTAAACAATTGTAGGGCACTCCTTTACCTCTGGAAAGTCTATTATTCACCTGCTAATTGCGGCCTTGACTCATCGTGGAGCTTTACAGGTGGCACAAGCGATACGTCAAAAAATCCAAAGTTTATTTTTAAAAAAGCAGGTCTTTACACCATTGAACAAACGGTTATCAGCCCTTGTGGCAATCTTACTAATTCAAAAGACATAAACGTTTTCAAGTCTCCCACATTCACATTGCCACCAGACACTACATCCTGCGGGCCAACGAAATATGATCCCTGGGTTATATTACCGGGTTGCGATACGCTTACCCTGAGTTATAGCTGGACTTTTGATGGCATTCCAGTAAGTTCGATTTTGCCAAATCCTGACACGGTGCTTTTTACAGGTGTGGGTAGTCATCCTATTACTCTAACTGCCACAAATGCATGTGGAGTAGCAAAGGATACACAACTGGTTATTATTAATGATATACCGGACGTAATACCGAATAAGGATACCACTGTTTGTCCCGGAACAACTTTGGGACCTATTGTTTTTTCCAGTTCATCGGCAGGAGCGGTGTTCAACTGGACAAATAGTAACCCGGCAATAGGATTATCAGCCAGCGGAAATGGAGACATTCCATCATTCATTGCGACAAATGCTACAGCCTCTCCCGATACAGGTTTAGTAATCGTCTTTTCATCTATCCCAAATTGTGGTACTTCATTACCCGATACTTTTTTGATCATAGTCAAGCCTACCATAACCGATACAACCCGGGACACGATATGTAATAACCAACTACCGTACTTATGGAGAGGAATTTCTTACACTTCCGCCGGAACTTATACAGTTAATATCAGCAATCCTGCTGGCTGCGATACTTTGGCTGCACTAATTCTTGATGTTATTAATCCCCAACCTGGTTTTACCACTGTTACAATTTGTCCTGCCCAGATTCCATATGTATGGAATGGGACAAACTATACCGGCACAGGCACCTATACAATAACCCTTTTAACTACTGCTGGTTGTGACTCTTCTGCAACGCTCAATCTTACTATTTCCGACACAATCGTATCAGACATTTTTATTTCCATTTGCACCCAAGACACACCTTATGTATGGAATGGCCGCACATACACCAGCACAGCTACAGATAGTATCCACTTAAAAAATGCACTCAGCTGCGATTCTATAGCCTATCTGCATCTTACTGTCAATGTGCCTACGGCGAGCACAACCAACAGTAGTACCTGCAGCAATCTTCTGCCATTTAACTGGAACAACAAAGATTACTACATAGCAGGTACTTATAAGGATACGCTGCTCAATGCTGCTGTTTGCGACTCAATAGCAACATTGGTGCTTACTATCTACGACACCACTTCGAGCAATACAGATACGAGCATCTGCCCGTCTGATTTACCTTTTTCGTGGAATGGAAATACTTATTCTTTTGCCATAATTGATAGCGTAACGCTGACCAATTCCAATGGCTGCGATTCCATTGCCCGGCTATTCCTTCGGGTAAAAGATACCACATCGAGTATTACGATTGATTCGGTTTGCAGCAATAAATATCCCTATTCGTGGAATGGAAACAGCTATACAGGGCCAGGTACTTACAATGCTGTTCTTGTTAATTCGCAGGGCTGCGATTCTACGGCTGTTTTAATATTAAGAAGCAAGCCTATTAGTAACAGCACGACCAGGAAAGCTGTTTGCCGCAACCAGCTTCCGTTCGTGTGGAATGGAAAAACTTATTCAGCGGCAGGAACATACCGAGATACATTATTAAACAGGTTTGGCTGCGATTCTATAGCCAAGCTTATTTTAACGGTAAATGACACATCGTTTAGTATCACGACAATTAGCATTTGCCCATCGCAACTGCCTTATTCATGGAATAGCCATGTCTTTAGCAGTGGTGGCTTTTACCTTGACACTTTTGTAAATGCTGCCGGATGCGACTCTATAGCCAAGCTTCAGTTGATCATAAAAGACACCAGCAGTAGCCTGACTACTGTCAGCATTTGCCCCCCTGCTGTGCCTTATAATTGGAATGGGAACCTCTGTTATTATTCAGGTGTTTACACGTTTATCGGTATAAATTCTGTTGGCTGCGATTCGTTTGCAAGGTTGCAACTGACCATCAAAGACACCACTTCCAGCACTTCCAACATTTCTGTGTGCCGGGAAAGTTTGCCTTTTTTGTGGAACGGAACTTTGTATTCGCTGGCCGGTACTTACCTCAAAGTTTTACAGAATTATCAGTTGTGCGACTCGTTTGCTACGCTTAATCTTTCTATCAAACAAGGCACTACCAACACGACCGTTATAAAAATATGCAAATCACAAACACCTTTTATCTGGAATGGGAGAACTTATAGTATTACCACGATAGATAGTATAAAATATGCCGCAATCAATGGTTGCGACTCCATTTCAAGATTAGACCTTACTGTCTATCCTGACATTACAAGCACCACAAATATTAGTGTGTGCGAAGGCAATTATCCGTTTCTTTGGAATGGCAGCACCTTTGACAGTGCAGGTACTTATGTGGTTCACCTGAACACTTATCACGGTTGCGACTCTGCTGCCAAACTTGTTCTGCGTACAAAACTCATCAGCAGGACAACAACAATCGCATCTGTCTGTGCAAATAAGTTTCCTTACATCTGGCATACACGCTCCTATTACGCTGCGGGTGTTTATCTTGATACACTTGTCAATGCTGTTGGTTGCGATTCTGTCAACACATTAGTTTTGTCTGTGAAGTTGCCGACAAGAAGCCTTACGCAGATCAGCATTTGCCCGTCTCAACTGCCCTACACATGGAATGCAACAACCTACAATGCAGCCACCACAGACAGCATTACACTCGTCAATTCCGCAGGCTGCGATTCAATGGCAGTCTTGGTTTTGACGGTGAGGGCATCCGACTCCAGCACCACAAATGCGAGTGTATGCAGCAACAAATTTCCCTACAACTGGAATGGAAACAATTATTATGCACCAGGTATCTATCGTGTATCATTCACAAACACACAAGGTTGCGACTCTATTGCCATTTTAAACCTGGCAAAAGTTGACACTTCTGTCGGCAAACTGGATACTGCCGTGTGCCGCAACCGCTTGCCCTTTGTGTGGCATGGAAATGCCTATCCACTTCCTGGCAGCTATCAAATAAAACTGGTCAACACGGTTGGCTGCGACTCTGTGGTGACACTTAACCTATCAGTCAATGACACGTCTGTAAGCCTTACTGACAGCGGTGTTTGTCAATCTGCTATGCCCGTTACCTGGAATGGATTTGTCTATAATCTTCCGGGGGATTATACTGCCTTGCTGGTCAATGTCAATGGTTGCGATTCATTTGCACATCTTCATTTGCACATTAAACCAAACAGCAGCAGTGTGACCGTAAAAAACATTTGCCCATCTGCTTTACCTTTTTTATGGAATGGAAATTTGTACACAGCAGCCGGAATCTATCAGAATACCCTAATAAATTCGGCAGGATGCGACTCTGTTGCCAGGCTTGTTTTAAGCATCCTGGACACAAGTCTTAGCGTAGCGAATGTTTCCATTTGCCCACGACAACTTCCTTATTTGTGGAATGGATTGTCACTTAATACTTCGGGTACTTATACAAAAATATTTCCCAACTCCGTAGGTTGCGACTCCACAGCCATGCTGGTTTTGACTGTGAAAAAAGATACCGCCAGCCTGAGTGTTGTAAAGATTTGCGCAACACAATTTCCCTACACATGGAATGGAATAGTATTTACTACGCCCAAACTGGATAGTGCAATTTTTACTGCAATAAATGGCTGCGACTCTGTGGCACGGCTTAACCTTATTAAAAAAGATACCACAGGCAGTTTAACAGATAGCAGCATTTGCGACAACATTTATCCGTTTGCATGGAATGGCAATACCTATAATTCACCCGGTTTCTACACTGTACAGCTTGTCAATGCACAAGGCTGCGATTCTATGGCAAGGTTAATTTTGCGTTCCATACCTATCAGCAGAACTACCGACATCGCCAATGTTTGCTCCAACAAACTTCCTTACACCTGGCATGGAAATGTTTACACAACACCGGGAATTTATTACGACACACTTGCTAATGCAAGAGGTTGCGACTCTATCGTAAAACTGGTCATCAATATTAAACCAATCAGCTTCAGCACAACGCAATTAAACATTTGTCCATCGCAGCTACCCTACACCTGGAATGGAAATGTTTATACAACCGGAGGCTCTTACAAGGATACGCTAATGAATGCAGCAGGCTGCGATTCGGTTGTTACGCTTTTGCTCAATGTAAAAAACAACAGCAGTAGTATTATCAATGTTACAGCTTGTAAAAAGCAACTGCCTTATTTGTGGAATGGTAATCCTTACAGCCAGGCAGGAACTTATAAGGACACCATACCGAATTCAGCAGGTTGCGATTCTATTATGACATTGAATCTTATTGTAAAACCCGACACCAGCAGCTTCACCACTGTGAACATTTGTCCATCACAATTGCCTTATCATTGGAACGGACAAACCTATACCGGTGCCAAAGTGGACAGCGTTTTATTTGCTGCCGCAAATGGTTGTGATTCCGTGGCGCATTTGAACCTGATTATAAAAGACACCACAGGCAGCCTGACCGATAGCAGCATTTGTGAAAACATTTATCCTTTTGCATGGAATGGAAATACTTACAATTTGCCTGATTTTTATACTGTTCGCCTTATCAACTCACAAGGTTGCGATTCTATGGCGAGGCTGATATTGCGCTCCAAATTAATAAGCAGGGGTACAGAAGCAGCCGGAACCTGCCATTTCCCTTATGTGTGGCATGGACACAATTATAACAATGCCGGCATCTACTACGATACATTGTTGAATGTGGCAGGCTGCGATTCCATCGTTAAGCTGGTTCTAAACGCCACTTCGCCCACATCAAGTGTTACGAACCTAACTATTTGCTCTAATCAACTGCCTTATTCATGGAATACGATTGTGTGCAATGGCCCGGGCATTTATCACGATACAATACCAAATTCTGTTGGCTGCGACTCGGCCATGATTTTGTACCTGACCACAAAACCTGCTACCCAAAGCAACACCACCATCACCATTTGTCCGCTACAGTTGCCTTACACGTGGAATGGTGTTGTTTACACTGCCGGCGGCATTGATACGGTACACCTGACTAACCATGCAGGTTGCGATTCCGCAGCTATCATTGACCTCATTGTGAAGTCACCCTTGCGGGATTCGGTTACTGCAAACACATGTACAAATCAGCTCCCTTATTTCTGGAATGGCAATTTCTATTTCTTAACCGGTTACTATTCTGACACACTGCATAACATAGCTGGTTGCGATTCCATTGCTACACTTCATTTAATTGTCAATCCAACTTCGGCATCAGACACCTATGACACTGCCTGCCGAAATCACCTGCCGTTTTTATGGAACGGAAATGTGTATAATGCCACCGGGGTTTACACAGTCACATTGAGCAACACTTTTGGGTGCGATTCCGTAGCTACACTTCATTTAAAAGTGTTCAGCATTGACACCACTGTGGTCTATTACACCATTTGCCAAAGCCAGTTGCCGTTTGCATGGAATGGCAATATTTACAATGCTGCAGGCACTTACCAGGTTGTGCTGAATGCGGCTAATCGCTGCGATTCTGTCGCCAGATTAATTTTGTCCGTAACCCCCAATCCACCTTCGCCCAATGGCACAAGCAATTCGCCTGTTTGCGAAGGCACAACACTCACCTTGTTTAGTCAAACCATGCCAGGTGCTGCCTATTCGTGGAGCGGCCCCGATACTTTCAGGAGTACGGCACAGAACCCTAACATTACCAATGCGACAACTGCTGCTGCCGGCAATTATTATGTAACGGCAACAGTCAATGGTTGCAGCAAATCTGATACCGTTCCGGTAAATGTTATTCCAAAATCAATAGGTGGCAATACTAACAGCGACAGTGCAGTATGCAGCGGCAATAATACAGGCACCATTTATTTAACTGGAAACACTGGTGTAATAGCAAGCTGGGATTCGTCTGCAAATAATGGAGTATCATGGACTTCTGTTGCCAACATCACTACATCGCTCACTTACAATAATCTGTTGGTCAATACCTGGTACAGGGCTGTGGTGCAAACAGGCAACTGTCCGGCAGTCTATTCCGACACTACAAAAATTACGATCGTCCCCAATGCGAGTGTTGCCAATGCGGGGCCAGACCAGAAGCTTTGCAATCTGCCGGTGGCTGCTCTTGCAGCAAATAATCCCATTATTGGAACTGGTCAGTGGTCGCAGTTTTCAGGACCGTCACAAGCTGTTTTCACAAATAAAAATCTTTATAACACAACAGCTACAGGTCTGCAAACCAATTCGACTTACAGGTTTGTTTGGACAATCACCAGCCCGGGAAATTGTAATAACAATAGCGATACTGTAAACATTGTTATCCGTCCAAAAATAACAACGGCCAATGCAGGGCCTGACCAAACGGTTTGCAATTTCTCAAACACCTATTCAGTTCGTTTAGCTGGAAATATTGATGCAACCCGGCCTTATGAAAATGGTTTTTGGACTTTGCTATCGCAACCTGTTTTTAGTGCTGACACAATTAGCAACACCTCAAGCCCTTCTACATTATTTTCGTTTAACAAGCCGGGGACTTACAAGCTGATATGGACGATTGGCAACGATGCACTTAGTTGCCCCGCTTCAAAAGATACGGTCATCATTAATGTGTATGATAAGCCTGTAGCGGCTTTCAGGGCTTCGCCTTCACAGTTTTGCCTGGGGCAACCAGATACGGTCTTCAACAGTTCGCTCCATGCAAACGCTTATGAGTGGTCGTGGGGCGATGGAACGACATCAACATTTGTAAGTGGGCAGCATCTTTATCAAACAGCAGGCAATTTTACAATTGTGCTGGTGGCAAAATATGTAGATGCCTTAGCTAGATGTACGGATACTACAAAGAGACAGGTAGTCGTCGTTAATAAAATAAGGGCTCAAATGAATGTCGCAACAGGAAAAACTTGTGTACCATATCAATTAGTTGCAAATGCAGTAAACTCAACAGGTGCGGCCTCTATTCAATGGAAAATATTTGACCATAATATTTCGCCGGGAGTCTTTTATGCAACAGGGTCATCTGTTTCGCATATTTACAACCTTGCAGGAAGCGATTCTGTAAGACTAATTGTTTACAGCACCAACGGATGTGCAGACAGCACTACATACAAGTTTACGGTTTATGATGTTCCTGTCACTGTATCGCAGCCGCTGAATATCATTAAAACTTGCAGCCATGATACAACCATCAAATTCACGGCAAATACTTCATACACAGGTTCAGACCCATTAATCTATCAATGGTTTATTGACAGTTCCGTTGCCGGAAATGTCAATCCTTTTATCCATCGCTTTATCACTCCTGCCGACAGCCCAAATACAGTGACTTATACAATCTCTGTTTTGGTCGAAAACACAGGCAGGTGCGGCGATACATCGTTTCAAGGTTTGGTAAACATTTTGCCGCTGCCTCCCATTTCTATAAAGGTTAGCCCTTCGCTCATTCAGCAGCAGCCTGATTACACTTTCAATTTTGCAGATACTTCTGCCTATGATTCGCTCATGCTTTACCAGTGGAACCTGGGCGATAAAAACTTACAGACCCGGGACGGTAAGACTTTGTCATATTCTTATAGCGATACAGGAAAGTATAAGGTAAGGCTGCTAAAAACAAACCTCGCCACAGGCTGCCAGGCAACCGATTCAGTCAGGGTTTCGATATTGCCAGTCCCAGGATATCTTCAGATACCAAACGCCATTTGTCCGGGGTGTCACGAAAATGCATTGCGCCAATTTTTGCCACTTGGCAAAGGGCTGAAAGAATATCACCTGCGGATTTATAATAAATGGGGTCAAAAGATATTTGAAACCTCTGCTCTGAACCCTGATGGTTCGCCAAAAGAGCCGTGGGACGGCCGTTGGGCTGTTGACCACACTGACGGCGGATTACTTCAGCAAAATGCCTATACATGGCAGGCAGAAGGTCTCTACATCAATGGTACTGAGTGGAAGGGAATGGTTTATCCCGATAATACACACCCGGTAAAAACAGGATTTATCACAATCATAAGATAATTCAATATGCGCTACTCAATATGCTTCAAAAGAGGGTTTTACATCATAGTCGCTTTGATTGTTGCATGCCAGGTGGTCAAAGCGCAGGATCCTGTTTTTACCCAGGCTTTTCTCTCACCTGTGTATCTAAATCCAGGTGCTACGGGTGCTGGTGAACATGATTTACGCATCAGTGGGATATATAGGCGGCAGTGGTGGAATGTACCATCGGGAATGAATTATATGGCATTTTCCATTGACAAATACATACCTGGCATCAGCAGCGGATTGGGCTTGATGGCTACAAAATCAAGCGAGGGTTACCTGAACAAAAGCGGGTTTTATGGCTCCTATGCCTATAACATTTGTGCAGGGACAAAAAGTGTAGCAGAAAATGGTGGAACGCCAAAATGGTTCTGGACAGGTGGCCTGCAATTTGGCATTGCTCAAAACAGGATTGACTATAACAAACTGGTTTTCTCCGACCAACTGACACCCAATGGCGTTTCGTTTTTCAGGACAAATGCAAACATACCTGTCAACAACGGGAAGTTCTTTCCGGATTTTGCAGCAGGCACATTCTTCAATTTCAATGCGACCGAAGACAGGCGCCTGCTGTTCGGGTTTGCAGGCCATCATATTAATACACCTGACGAGTCGCTCATTTCAACCACTGACAGCTTCAGAAGTCAGTTGCCAATGCTGTTTACAGGCAGCCTGCTTTGGACCACCACCAACTCAGAAAACAATTGGTCTTTCAGCTATAGCCTTATTGCTTACAGGCAGGCAAAAAATAACAGCCTCCAGGTCGGTTTTGAAGCTACGCAAAATGAATACGACATTAGTATGGGTATTTGGTACCGTGGCGGTATCAACTTTTACAACATGAACTCATTAAGCCTGACCGTCTCGTTTAACCTATCGGGAAGAGGCAATACAAGAGATAAAATGCGGGTTGGACTGGCTCACGACACACAGGTGGGCAACAAAGGCTATTCATACACAGCCGGAAGCTCGGAGTTTGGATTTGTATGGGACCATAGCAGCTACAACCAGGCCGATGATAACCCTTGCAAACCACGGATCAACACATTGATTTGCCCGGGGAGGTTTTAGTTTTGATGGCTCAAAAAAAAATGAGGAACATTTAGAGTTTTCAAAAAATGATTGCCTCCAGTAAAAAAAGCAAGACCAATTATCCTGCTTTTCAAAAATATTTTAAATAGACCATCTTACACCATCATTCGCAAAGGCTCTTCCAGCAAGGCTTTTAGCGTTTGCAGAAATGCTGCACCTGTTGCGCCATCAACAACACGGTGGTCGCAGCTTAGGGTTACCTTCATTACATTTCCGGGAACGACTTGCCCGCCTTTAACAACAGGAACTTGCGAGATGCCGCCAATAGCCAATATGCAGGCATCTGGCGGGTTGATGATGGCAGTAAATTCATCTATTCCAAACATTCCCAGGTTGCTGATGGTGAATGTGCTGCCTTCCCAATCGGCAGGTTGCAGTTTTTTGTCTTTGGCTTTTTGTGCAAACTGTTTTACTTCCGTGGCTATCTGGCTGAGGCTTTTACCATCGGCGAAACGAACAACCGGTACCAGCAAACCTTCTTCCACAGCGACAGCTACACCAATGTTGATGTGATGGTTGAAACGGATTTTATCGCCCAGCCAGCTACTGTTTACTTTTGGGTGTTGTTTTAGTGCGACTGCTGTTGCTTTCAACACCAAATCATTGAAGCTTATTTTTACGGGAGATAGTTCATTTAATTTGACACGGGTGGCCATGGCATTGTCCATGTCTATGCTCATGGTGAGATAAAAATGTGGGGCGGTAAACAGGCTTTCAGAAAGCCTTCTTGCAATTGTTTTGCGCATTTGCGATACAGGCACTTCTTCAAAACTTACCTGCCCGGCAGCAGCAGGTGCAGCCACCACAGAGGCTTGCGGTGCTTCCGCAGCCTTGGCTGGTGAAGCAATTGGTTGTGCAGGTTCGGTTGCTGCGGGTTGTGGTGCAACTTGTGGTTGGGCAACAGGTTGAGGTTGCGAAGTCGCAGCAGCAACAGGTTCATAACCATCCACATCCTGTTTTGTAATGCGGCCATTGTCACCGGTTCCCTTTACATATTTCAGGTCAACACCTTTTTCTTCGGCCACTTTTTTTGCCAAAGGCGAAGCAATAATTCTTCCTTCGTTCACCACTTCTGCAACAGGTTGGGGAACCGCAGCAGAGGACTGAACTGTTTCCTGTGTTGCAGCAGATTGTTCCGTGGTAGCAGCAGCTTCGGCAGGTGCATCACCGCCTTTTGAGGCAGCAATAATTGCGTCAATGTTCATCCCGGCTTCGCCAATGATACAGAGCAATTCATTCACCGCTATTTTATCACCGGCTTTTGCACCTTGGTAAAGCAGTGTACCGTTTTTATAACTTTCCAGTTCCATCGTGGCTTTGTCGGTTTCAATTTCGGCCAGCACTTCACCTTTCTTTACGGTGTCACCCACGTTTTTTTGCCAGGTGGCTATCACGCCTTCGGTCATGGTATCGCTAAGGCGGGGCATCAGCACAACTTCTTCCATTTTAGAAATATCAATGATACCTGGTTTTGGTTGGGCTTCTGCCGCCGGTGCAGTTGCTTCGTCAACTTTAGGTTGCGGAGCGACCTCTGCTTTTGGTTGTTCCGACTTCGGCGATTCTTCAGCACTAGCTTCCGGTTTAGATTCTTCTTTCACTTCAGTTTTATCAGCCACATTTCGGCCACCGGAGTTTTGTGCTATTAGTGCAGTCACGTCTTCTCCTTGTTTTCCAATGATCGCCAGCAAATCATTCACCTGCAATTTCGCACCATCATCACCTCCCCGGTGCAACAGTACTCCTTCCTGATAGCTTTCCAGTTCCATGGTGGCTTTATCGGTTTCTATTTCCGCCAGCAAGTCGCCTTTTTTCACCACATCCCCTACGTTTTTATTCCATGCAGCTATCACGCCTTCTGTCATCGTATCACTCAACCGGGGCATTAATATTGCTTCTGCCATACTCATTTTTTTTCTGAAAATTAGCAGCAAAGCCGCCAAAGATGATGTATTAAATTTTGCGCTGTGAAATTACAGGAAAATGGTTTAAAACAAAACCGGATTGATATTGTTTCGTGCCATTTAGCGAAAATGGAAGGACGAAGATGATAATTATGATGACAGAGGATTATTTTTATCAGATGGAAAAAAATTCTTCCTAAATAAAAAAACCGGACAATTTTCTGCAGGAAGCAAAAAGCCAATCAATAAATGACTGGCTTTTTAAAATATCGCACAAATGAATTGATAGAAGGTATGCCTGCTTTATGAGACTTCCATATTCCCTTCCATTTTCACATCAGAATTGATTGTGACGATCTTTTCTTGTTTTTGAATTTTCTTGAAAAAAATATTTTGAAAAACAAGAATTGAAATGACCCCAACAGAAATAGACGCATCTGCCACATTGAAGACGGGTCTGAAAAACTCAAACTCATCACCGCCCCACACCGGAAACCAGGCGGGAAAATGCGTGTTGGTAATCAGTGGAAAATAGAGCATGTCTACTACTTTGCCGTGCAAAAATGTCGAGTAGCCACTTCCGCCATGAACAAGATGGGCAATGTTTTGAACATAGGGGTCGCTGCCTGTGAAGATGACTCCATAAAACATGCTGTCTAAAAGATTGCCCGTAGCTCCTGCAAAAATGAGTGCGCTACAATAAATAAAACCAGGGTGATATTTTTTTCTGATAAAATCTCGGATGATAAAAACACCAGCAATCACGGCTACGAGCCTGAACAATGTGAGAGCCACTTTGCCCCAGTCGCCGCCCATTTTCCAGCCCCAGGCCATGCCTTCATTTTCCACAAAGTGTAGCCTGAACCAGTTCATGCCCTGCACTTTCACTTCCTGCCCTATGTAAAAATGGGTTTTGATATAGCATTTTAATGCCTGGTCAATGAAGAGAATCAACAAAATTAAAAAGACAATTTTCCGGGATTTCACTCTATTAAATTTATTTGCAAAAATAGGGAAGTCCCTTTTTTTAAAGGAATATTTACAATGGCTATAACAACTATAAAGAACAACGGACGATAGATAACGGAGGAACGAGAAACAACAAACAAGAAACGATAAACGGTCTATTCCTCAAAATACTCCCTTTTCACCCTTTGGCTAATGCCTGTCATGATTTCGTAGGGGATGGTGCCGCACCAGGCAGCTATCTGTTGCACCGGAATGTGGCTGCCGAATATTTCTACCACATCGCCTTCGGCAACGCCGGGTATATGGGTCACGTCTATCATCGTCATGTCCATGCAGACATTGCCAATCACAGGTGCCATTTTTCCATTCACAAACACATGACCTGTTCCATTTCCCATCCTTCTGCTAAAACCATCTGCATAACCAATCCTGATGGTGGCTATCCTGCTGTCTTCATGCGCCATCCCCTTTCGGCTGTAGCCGATGGATTCTCCTTTTTTCACCGTCCTGATTTGTGCAATGGTTGACCGCAGTGCAGCCACAGGAATGAGGTTCAGTTGGCTTTCGCCAATGCTGTCCACGCCATACAACCCTATGCCAAGGCGCACCATGTCAAACTGGTATTGCGGGTGGCGAAAAATGGCTGCCGAGTTTGACAAATGTCTCATGAAAATAAAACCAGTCGCCTGTTTCAGCAGGTCGCAGGCTTGTGTAAAATCCTCCGCCTGCTGGTGTGTGAAGCCATCGTGTTCTGCATTTTCGCTGCCTGCCAGGTGACTGAAGACACTCTTCAAAACCAGCCGGGGATTTTCTGTCAGGAAATGCGCAAGCTGTTTGACTTCGCCCACTTCAAAACCGAGACGGTGCATGCCCGTATTTATTTTAATGTGAACGGCAAACTGCGCTATGCCTTCGCTTTTTAGATAGTCGTTGAATTCTTGCAAAATGTCGAAAGAATACAGTTCAGGTTCCAGATTATACTCCACCAAAGAAGAAAACGTGACCACTTCAGGGTTCATAACCATGATGGGCGTGTGAATGGCAGCTTTCCGAAGCTCAACGCCTTCATCGGCGTAGGCCACAGACAAATAATCCACTTTGTGAAATTGCAAAATGCGGGCAACTTCCGCACTGCCGCTGCCATAACTAAAAGCCTTTACCATAGCCATTACTTTTGTGGTTGGTTGCAGGTATCGCTGGTATTCTTTCAGGTTGTGAACAATGGCCGTAAGGTTCACTTCCAGTACCGTCTGGTGAACCTTTTGCTCAAATAATAAATTGATGCGCTCAAACTGAAACGCCCTTGCCCCTTTCAGCAATATCATTTCATCTTTGAAACGGGCAGCAGAGAACTGCTGTATAAATTCTTCTACCGAAGGATAGAAAAAGCTTTGCGGCAGCATGTCCTTAAACATGGCATGAAGCGAATTGAGCCGTGGCCCAATGCCGATGAATGTATCCACCTTGTGCTGCAACAATGCCTCAATCACTTTTTGGTATTGCTGGTCGCCACTTGTTGCCTCGCCCAGGTCAGATAAAATGACCGTGGTGGATTGATTGCCCGACTGTTGTTGCAGAAAATCGAGAGCGATGCGGAGGCTGCTGAGGTCGTTGCTATAACTGTCGTTGATGACCGAGCAATTGTTGATGGCTTTCTTCAACTGAAGGCGCATTTCCACGGGTTGCAACTGCATCATTCGCTGCATAATGTCCGCCTGGGAAACATTCAGCAAAAGCAATAAACACCAGCAGTTGATTGCATTTTCCACCGAAGCATTGTCTGCAAACGGAATGGTAATACAGTGTGGTTCATTTTTATAAATGCCCGAAATGACGGTGGCATTATTTTGCTTTTCCACATTGGTTATTTGCAGGTCAACATCGCCATTTCCCCAAACAAACAATTTGTTTTTTGGTAAATGGGAAATGTACTCTGCCACCAGCGGATTCAGGTTATCGCAAACGACTGTTTTAGCATGTGCAAACAGCTTCCATTTCTCTTCCAGCTTCTGTTGTTTGCTGTCGAAACCAGAGCTGTGGGCAATGCCGATGTTGGTCAAAATGCCAATGTCTGGTTTGATGATTTCTTCGAGAAAAGTCATTTCAGTCCTCTCCGAAATGCCGGCTTCAAAAATGCCCAGAGTATGCGATTCGTTCATAGGCCACACACTCAGCGGCACACCAATCTGTGAGTTGTAGCTCTTAGGGCTGCGGACGATTTGATAGTCCTCATTTAATAACTGGTAGAGCCATTCTTTCACAATTGTTTTTCCGTTACTTCCGGTAATCCCGATTATCGGAATGTTGAATTGTTGTCTGTGATAAGCGCATAGTTGCTGCATTGCAACCAATGTGTCATTCACTAAAATTAAATTTGC
>JAYTGA010000029.1:0-8367 GCA_043733905.1 Segetibacter sp. | reverse complement strand
TGCCCGTAAATCAACTGTTTCAGCTAACTCAATTACAATATTTCAAAGAACAAAATCATAATCAATTGACTATGTTTGATTTATAACGCAACGCTAATGGTATCTTATAGAAAGAGACAGATGGCTTCAATGATTGCAACTTTTGGCTGGCCTTAATTTTACATTTCCTAATGCCTACCCTATTAAAATATTTTAACCCCAACTTCCTGATTATAATAAATATCTTACCTTTACTTTTATAACCATAGCTATTACACATTTTTCTGAAAAAGTTTTTTTCTATACTACTGCTCACTATCTACCTGTTTAATATGGCAGGTTACAGTCTGCTATACAATTATTTCATCGCCCAATGCGACAAACATGTCATTGTGCAATTAGACAAATCCGACTACAAATTGTCTGAATTGGTAGAACTGAAACTTGCTTTGCATTCGCCCTACATAACCAATACAAAAGACTATGAGCGTATAGACGGGCAGATTCAACTAAACCATATTGACTACAACTATGTCATGCGCAAAGTACACAGCGATACATTGTATCTGCTATGTCTGCCCAATTATAACAAGACCCAACTTTGCAACTCCAAAACAAATTATGCAAAGCAGGCCAACGATTTCCCTTCCAATAAAAAAAGCCACGACACCGGCTCCAAAAAAGGAAGCAGTGCAAATGACTACGACTTTTCAGTCGCTCAATATCATTTGCTGAAACCTATACCAGAACTCATTTACCACAATCGTTTTACAGTTTCATCACTCCCGGCCATCAGCATTGCCACCCATTGGCAACCTCCGCAATCTGCGTAATCAATTATTGACCTGGTTTCAATAATCACTTCATTATCATGTGCTATTGCCATGCAAAAGCATAGAGCTTAATTATTCCTTTTTGCTACGCAAAAGGTTATAGTAAACGTGTAGTCCATTAGCTCAAAGTGATGGGTCAACACTTCACACTTTACACCTCACACTTAACACTTAAAACCTTGCCCTACATTTCCCTCGAACCCCACCTGCCCGGCATTACCGGCTTGCTGGAGTATAGCAAAGCAACCGCAGACCCCATTCGTGAGTTGACACAGTTCCTGTTGCGTGGCACTAACACGCTTACCGAAGGCGAACGGGAGTTGATTGCTACCACTGTTTTTTATGGCAATCAATGCACGTTTTGCACCACGGCACACACCGCTGCTGCCGACCTTTTATTGGGCGATAACATAACCACTGAAAGCGTAAAACAGGATGTGCAAAGTGCTCCTGTTAGCAACAAAATGAAAGCCTTGCTGACCATTGCCAACATGGTAAGAGAAAGTGGCAAAAGCGTAACAGAAACAGCTATCGCAAAAGCCAAAAGCGAAGGTGCGACTGATGTTGAGATTCATGACACGGTGCTGATAGCTGCTTTGTTTTGCTTGTACAACCGCTATGTGGATAGGCTGGGGACTGCATTGCCCGCTGACAAAAATTATTACAACATGCTCGGTGAAAGACTGGTAACAAATGGCTACAACTGGCTGCCACAAGGCTATGACCACTTAAAAAAACAATGAGCATAGTTGTGCGGATAATTAGAAAATGGCCATAGTTTCAGAAAAATTAAAACTGGTAGCACATGCCACACATAGCCCTACAAACCGATGTTCCCGGCATAAGAGGCCTCGCCATGTTCCGCCCCGAAACAGCGAAGCCGCTGTATGACCTTGCACAGGTTTTGCAGCGGGGCGAATCGCCTTTGAGCGAAGCGGAAAGAGAACTGATAGCTGCGTATGTTTCGCACCTCAACGACTGCATGTTTTGCATGAACAGTCACGCCGCTGCCGCAAAATGTTTATACGGCAGCGATAAAAACATAGTGGACGATGCGCTGCATGACATGCAACAATCCGCAGTGAGTGATAAGCTGAAAGCCTTGCTGCACATAGCCGGAAGGGTGCAGGTCTTGGGTTCGGCAGTTACGCAGCAAGACATTGATGCTGCAAAAAACCTGGGAGCTACCGACAAAGAAATTCACGACACTGTCTTGATTGCTGCTACGTTCTGCATGTTCAACCGCTATGTGGATGGGATGGCGACGATGACGCCGACTGAACAAAATGAGTATGCTGCTATGGGCGAAAGAATGGCGAAAGGATATGTGCCACCAACGCCATGAAAAATACTTGTGAGAAGTATTCACACAACAAATAAACCGGCTGTTTCCCATTTGCTTTGTGACAAGCGTTACATTAATCTCAGTTCCTTTTCACGATTTTAAAACCATTTTATGAGAAAGTATTTATTGGTTATCGGCTTCGTGCTGTTGTTTGCTTTTGAGATACTACGGGTTTATTTCATCATGCCATTTCCCGGCAGCCAAAAGGCTGATACGATTGGCATTGCTTACTTCATTGGGCGGAATATTTTTTGGTTGAGGCTGCTGGCTTTGTTGCTGTTGGCTTATCCATTTTACTACACCCTGAAGCATGGCAAACTCTGGGGAAAAGTAACGGTGATAGCATTGGCGGCTTTGTTCCTGTTCATCTTTTACAAGTTCAATTTTGTGTTTGAAGCCGATAAAATGTTCTACCAGCCAAAGCATAAAAATTTCGCTGCAGGCGCAAATGATACTACCAAAAAAGACAAGCTGGTGATTGGTGTGGCTATCAATGGCGAGGCCAAGGCGTACCCCATTCAAATCATAGGCTATCACCACCAGGTGGTGGATACCATTGACAAGACACTAGTGATAGTGACCTACTGTACGGTGTGCCGCACTGGCAGGGCTTACAGTCCTTTGGTAAATGGAAAGCCCGAAACTTTTAGGCTGGTGGGCATGGACCATTTCAACGCCATGTTTGAAGATGCAACCACCAAAAGCTGGTGGCAACAAGCAACCGGTGTAGCCATTGCCGGGCCGCTGAAAGGCACGTCGTTACAGGAAATTCCATCGCAGCAAATGACGTTGGCAGCGTGGCTTAGGCAGTATCCTTCATCCAAAATTTTGCAGCCCGACACGCTTTTTAAAGGTGAATACAAAGACATGACTACATACGATAAAGGCACCTCAAAAGGTAAGCTGACGAAACGGGATTCCGCTTCGTGGAAAATGAAGTCGTGGGTGGTGGGAGTGTTCCAGGGCAAGGATTCTAAAGCGTATGACTGGAACGAGTTGGTAAAGACGGGAATTATTCAGGATTCTATAGCTGGAAAACCAGTTGTTATTGTGTTAGAAAAGGATAGTGCAACGTTTCATGTGTGGAGCGGAATGATAGGCAGCAGAAAATTGTCGTTTACCTACGATGCACTGGCTGGTGCACTTACTGAGGGCAATACACACAGTACATGGAACATGAATGGCGATTGCATAGACGGATCAATGACCGGCTTGCACTTGCAATCCTTACATGCCTACTAGGAATTCTGGCATAGCTGGCGAACGTTTCATCCTGCTACCGGCACTTATCCGTTGCACCATAGCTGACCATTTATTCTTAAAAAAATAAAAAAAATTACGCTTCGCTTTTAACCAAAAGACCTATCCAAACTTTTAAAAAATTCAATTCCTATCCGATACTATGTGAAAAGTCAACAATTGATTTTATCACCATTTTCAAAAAAAAAAAATTATGAAACAGATTTATTCTTTTGCTCTTGCAGCCCTTTGCTTATGCTTTGTAACCGGCTGCCGCAAAGATGACTTTAACCAGCCAACACCATCAACACAAGAAGTCGTTGAAAACAATCCTGCAGAGAGTGCAAGATGTTCTAAAGTACCTGCAGACGTAGCCAACGACTGGATGCAGGCTTACAGGAAAATCGTCAATTCCGAAGGCAAAAATCCGCCGCAGGCATCCAGGATATATGCCTATGCCGCCGTTGCCCTTTACGAAGCAGTTGTGCCAGGCACCCGCTATCGTTCATTGGAAGGCCAGGTGGCTGGTCTTACCAATTTACCAAACTCCTGTCACTTGGGAAACCTGGATTATAAACTTGCCGCCAACGAGGCTTTGTACCAGGTGGCTAAAACGATTTTTGTTACATTAAAAGTTGGCAACAGTTCTTACATTGATTCGCTGCACAATGTTTATGTAAACAATCCCGGCACTTCCCTCAGCAACACAGTCATTACCAATTCCATTTCTTTTGGTAACCAGGTTGCGGTTGCAGTGCTGAACAGAGCCAGCAACGACAATTTTACCAGCACCCGTTCATTGACTTACATTGTTCCATCACAAAGTGTAAACCTAGCTTACTGGGTGCCGACTGGGCCGGTCACAAATCCGATGGAGCCATACTGGGGCACACTGAAACCCTTTGCCATGGCCAATGGAAGTGCCTGCACCATTAAAAGTACCGTTCCGTTTAGCACTGTACCAGGCTCTCCATTTTATAACCAGGCTTTGGAGATAGCCAATACAGAGACCGATCTTACACAAACACAAAAAGACATCGCACTGTGGTGGGCAGACGGAACGAGTGCCACGCCAACGCCTCCCGGTCATTGGGCTATCGTGTGGACACATCTTTTATCACACTCCGAAGGAGTGCCGTGTTTATAGAGAACGTAGGAATAATGAAAATGACTCCGAAGGTGCCACGTGTATAGGTTTAAAAATACGGGGCACCTTCGGAGCCTGTAAACGATTTCTAGATTTTATCTTGCTATAAACACGCCGCTCCTTCGGAGCAAATCCACATACACTATAAATGTGTCCACACGATAGGGTCATTGGGTAGGCATAGGCATCATCACTGCAAAAAAATTGAACCTCAGTCTTGGCGAAGCGGCTAAAATGTTTGCTATGCTCAATATGGGAATGGCAGATGCTTTCATTTCCTGCTGGGATGAAAAGTATAAAATGAACCTGCTCCGCCCTGTGTCTTACATCAAGACCTATAAAGCCGGGCAGTCTGCGTGGACATCTTACATCGGCACACCTCCTTTTCCTGAATATCCTTCAGGTCACTCAATTGCTTCGGGTGCTGCTGCCGACATTCTTACCAGGCTCTATGGCAATGTTGCTTTCACAGATAGTTCCAACACAGGTCTTGGATTAGCACCACATACTTACAACTCATTTACACAAGCTGCCAATGAAGCTGCCGTATCAAGAATGTATGGCGGCATACATTTCAGGGAAGCTGTAGAGAATGGTTTATTGCAGGGGAAAGCAGTGAGTAAAACATTGGTTCAAAAGATTAGATTCTGACAATAAAAAATCATTTTATAAGAACTTGAAAGCTCAACAGAAAACTACATGATAACAGACTATATCATAAAAAAAGAAGGACTTGTTCGTTTCAGAAACAAGAGTATCAATGAGGAATTCATAAAAAATGAATCCGGATCAGTGCTTGAATTTGCTTGCATTCCTTTTTTGAAGTTTTACATTAAACTATATCATACAGAAAGTTACCACAATGTACAGATTCACGTATTGCAAGGTCTGAGACCCAACTGGGATAAAAGCATAACCGTTCTTTCTGTTGAGAGTGTATCAGAGTTCAAAATAATGCCGGTCAATCAGGCACTGTTTGACAACGAGGTCAATGAAATTTTAGTTGAAATATTGACTGACTTTACCAAAAGTGCTATAGCACACAATTCGGGGATGTTCTCGGTATTCTCATTTCAATGTGGATTGATTCCGGTTAAGATGCACCAGATATCAACCGATGATTTGAAAATAAAAGTTAGAAATAAACTTCAAAAGCTTCTCTAAATAAAATAATAGAACAATCATTTTTATGACTTCTTTCTAAAAAAATATAGATCAGTTATTCGTTTTGAGACAAACGCCTCCCACTCATGGAGACGTTTAGTTTTTTTTAGAGATAAGTTTTCTAAATGGCGGGATAATGCAGTTCGATAATTTTATTAAAAAGCCTTTGTCATTTCACAAAAGCATTTATATTTGCAATCCTGAAAGGAAAAAAATAAACACTATTCTGATCGGGAAAAATTAGACTGAAAAATGATGGTGCGGTAGCTCAGTCGGTAGAGCAAAGGACTGAAAATCCTTGTGTCGCCGGTTCGATCCCGGCTCACACCACAAGCTTTAAAAGCCTCAACAGAAATGTTGGGGCTTTTTTTATGTAAAGAAATGATAGATGATAATCCAATTTTTATTGGCCGGGGGACATGAAATTTTTTATGTCCAAACCGAATTGATGTGTTCTTTTATTTTTTTGAAAACTTTTTTATTTACACAATAAATGGCAAAATGTAGCGTTTAGGCAATGACTGTCGGTTAAAATATTTATTAATGAAAAAGGTTTAGGTAAGTTTTTACTTTGCAAATAGCTGATCCGGGTATGCTTTTTTTGATAAATCAAAGAAAAATTCTTCGAATTATACCTTAGAACTATCAGCAAAGGTTTTAGACTTTACCATGCCTCTTTAAAAAAATTGCCATGAAAATTTATCTGAACCCCTATCTCAAAATCAAAGACATCAAAAGAAATTTTGAAAATTTTTTCCCTTATCTCAAACTTGAGTTTTTTAAACCCCGGAGTGAATTTGTGGAATCAACTTCTCATAAAGATGTCATTCCAAATTCATCATTTCTGGTTGATGCAACCGGGGTACTTACTACTGTTGAAATTGAGATTAACTCAAAACAAACAGTTGCTGAAGTAGAACAATTATTTAAGAGTTTGTTTAATCTGCCAGTACGAATTTTTAGAAAGACCCGGTTTTCGTCCGTTGAAATTGCGCATACAGATAATGTGACTTTGGAGACCGAAGACAAAATTGGCAGAAAACTATGTAATGCTGTATACGACGAAGAAATTTTGTGGTAATTTCCATTTAAAATTAATAGATAGCTCAGGTTGGAAGAATATCCATACCTTTATCCTTTATAAATAAAAATTACCATGAAAGAAACAGGTACAGTCAAATTTTTTAATGAGGCCAAGGGATTTGGATTCATTAAGAACGAAGCAGGCAAAGACTTTTTTGTCCACATTTCAGTTTTAAATGCAGGTAGCACTCTAAACGAGGGCGAACGTGTAGAATTTGAAACAAGAGAAGGAAAAAAAGGCATGGAAGCCTTCAATGTAAAAGTTCTGAGTTAATAATATTCAAGCTGATATATTTCCAAAATGCTGCCTTTTTAGGCGGCATTTTTTTTAGTTTTTTATCCGGTTCATTTATATAAACGCAAGCCCATTCTTATTAAAATTTTATAAACGCACCCAATTCTACATAAAATGAACTGGTTAGCTTTTCAGTTTTGTAAGTAAGTCCATTGTTCAAAGAATAAGTAGCCGGGTGAATGGGAATTGTATAAGTGGGCGTAAAAAAGAAACCAAATTTATTTGTTTCATATTCCAGAGGGACAGACAATTCGTAATCCAAAATTCCAAAATTTTGTTTAAGCACAATGGGATTAATAACTGCCAAGCCTGTATCCACTCTTCTTTTTCGCTTTGCAGAGTATTTTTTAGAAGTAAAATAGGAACTGTAAAAATTGGAAGTCCCTGCATTGATCATAGCTTTTGGGGATATAGACCATTCATTGTCTTCTCCAAAATTAACTTCACGAAGCAGACCGAATGAGGTGACAATATCCGCTTTGTTTGAAAAAACGCCATACAGTTCGGTCGCCATGCTAATAAAGCCAAAATCGTAAGTTGCATTTGCTCCCACATCGGCTTTTAGCGCCGACTTGACTGAATAGCTTGAGCTGTTGGTGAAATATTTATTTGCATAAAATTCGATGGAAAAAGTACTGTCATTGTTATAGGAAAGATAGCCTGCACCAATGGTACCCATGTCTATCCGTGAATCTTTGTTTGATAAATAAGAGATGGATGCTTCTGCATAAAAACCGCTTTTGTCAACATACCTGAAAGTCGGAATGATGTAAGGAACAAGATCTGAATCTTTTCGCCCATAATAAACTGAGTTGGATAAATAGTCCAACGAAAAGCTGTAGTAGGATTTCTTTTTCGACGTTTTAATAACTGCTATCGAACTGGTGTCGCTGGCAGTTTGTGCATCGGCAATGTTTATATTGGAAATGGTAAGAAGGCAAATTAATAACAAAAGCAATCGTGTAGAAATGTTCATCGGGATGAAGAGGTGTGTTTAGGTTTAGTGGAGAATAGACTTTGGGAAATGGAGATAGTTTAATTTTATTTCCCTGTCAGGTTGTATTTAATCTTTTCTGTTCAACCACAAAGGACACAAAGTTTTTCACAAAGAACACAAAGACTTTACGGTTGCATTTTCCTTTGTGGCCTTTGTGCGGTTGCTTCTTTGTGGTTACTATACTACTTAGGGCTTGCTCAACAACCCTAAAACCTATCTATCTTTAGCTTTCAGGTCATTAAATTTTACCAGATGCAGGCAAAAGCAACAAAAGGCACTAAAAAG
>JAYTGA010000028.1:0-29964 GCA_043733905.1 Segetibacter sp. | reverse complement strand
AGGAGCGGTGCCACCGGGAGGTGAAAGAGAAATTGTACGCCTTTGGCCTGCGCAAAAACGAGGTGGAGGAAACCATGGGCTGGCTGATTGAAAACAACTACCTGAACGAAGAACGGTTTGCCATTTTATTTGCCGGGGGCAAATTCAGAATGAAACAGTGGGGCAGAAAAAAAATAATGCACGAACTGCAGCAAAAAGGTGTGAGCAGTTTTTTGATAAAGCTGTCGCTAAAAGAAATCAACGAGGAAACTTATTTTGCCACCTTAATCAATCTCACAGAAAAAAAATGGAAAAGCCTGAAAGGCCAGCAATACCTGGTCCGGCAGTCGAAAACCTACAATTTCCTGCTGCAAAAAGGGTATGAACCGGCACTCATCAGCAGGGCTATTTCACAAATAAAATCACCGGAATAATTTTGTAAAACACATGTCAACACTCACTTTCACCATCATACAAACCAGCCTGCATTGGGAAGATAAACAAGCCAACCTGCAAATGCTGGAAGAAAAAATAAACAGCATCGCCGGGCGGACAGAAGTGATTGTATTGCCCGAAATGTTTAGCACGGGTTTTAGCATGAACGCTGCCGCACTGGCCGAAGACATGGATGGTGAAACCGTGCAGTGGATGAAACATTTGTCTGCAAAAAAGAAGGCCATCATCACCGGCAGCCTGATTATAAAAGAGAACGGTAACTTTTACAACCGCCTCATCTGGATGCTGCCCAACGGGCAAATGGGCATGTATGACAAGCGGCATTTGTTTGCTTACGCAAATGAAGACCAGCATTACACATCGGGAAATAAGCGGCTGATAGCATCGGTAAAAGGTTGGAAAATCAACCTGTTGGTTTGCTACGATTTGCGATTTCCTGTGTGGGCGAGGCAGGCTCCTATTTTGCCGCAGGAAAATGGAACGCCCTCTTCACCGGAGTATGATGTGCTGGTGTATGTGGCCAACTGGCCCACCCGGCGCAGCCATGCCTGGCGGACTTTGCTGCAGGCAAGGGCAATTGAAAACCAATCATTTTGCATTGGCGTGAACCGTGTCGGCAAAGACGGAAAAGAGATTGATTACAGCGGCGACAGCATGGTCATCAATCCGCTGGGCGAAGTCTTGTATCACAAGCAAGATGACGAAGACGTCCACACCATTACCCTGCACAAAGATGAACTGGAAACCGTGCGGGAAAAAATGCCTTTCTGGAAAGATGGGGACGGGTTTATTATGCCTGGGAAATCATAGCGTTTTGTTAGTACGATTCATTTGCCGAAGGCGGAAAAATAGCCGTAATAAGAGTTTAATTTTCTGTCCGGTGTTTAGTTGAAATTGAGAGAAATATTTTTTCGATAGCTTCTTAATTAAGGGAAAATTTTGTCTTACTATTATCTAAACGGTATTAACCCCAATTGCCAATCCTGCCTCACAAAATTTCCACGCCTATCTTTGTCAATCTTATTTTACTTCTACCTAATTTATTATGAAACTCTTACTTCAATACCTCAAGCCTTATAAATGGATGATTGTGCTGGCTTTGTTCCTTGCGGCTGTCAACCAGGTTTTTTCACTGTTTAGCCCAATGATCATTGGTAAAATAATGGACAAACTGGCGACTCACCCACACGTGGATGAAGCGGGTCTGGCACGTTCTGAGCATAATTATATCATGGGCGTGCTGTACTTTTTAGGATTGCTTGTTGGCACGGCCATGGTAAGCAGGATTGCAAAGGCATTCCAGGATTATGTGGTGAATGTGATTGTTCAAAAGTTTGGTGCAAAGATTTTTACAGAGGGCCTTCGCCACAGCATGAGGCTGCCCTACCAGGATTTTGAAGACCAGCGCAGCGGCGAAACACTGTCTATTCTAACCAAAGTAAGGGCCGATACCGAACGCTTTATCGGATTCTTTATCAACGTGTTTTTTGGCATTTTGGTGAGCATTGTGTTTGTATCTATTTATGCCTCCACAAAACACTGGAGTATTGTTCCAACCTATGTTGGCGGCATTATTGTGCTGGCTATTGTGACCAGTATATTAAGCAGGAAAATAAAGCACATCCAAAAAAATATTGTGAAGGAAACGACCATGCTGGCGGGAACAACCACCGAAAGCCTGCGCAATATTGAACTGGTCAAAAGCCTTGGTCTCACAGAGCAGGAAGTGAAGCGGCTGAACAACAATACTTACAAAATACTGGGTCTTGAACTGCGCAAAGTCAAGAGTATCCGCACTCTCAGCTTCATACAGGGAACGCTGGTCAACTTTTTGCAGCAGGTCATCAGCTTTGTTTTGCTCTACCTCATTTTCCGCGACATCCTGACTCCAGGTCAGTTTCTTGCACTGCAGTTCTATGGTTTTTTCATCTTCGGCCCCATGCAGGAGATTGGGAATATCATCATCAGTTACAGGGAAGCTGAGGCCAGCCTTCAAAACTTTCATACTCTGCTCAACAAGCTTGTGGATGTAACGCCGGTAAATCCGCTAACCGTCGGAGGTATTGACGAACTGGAATTTAAAAACATCAGTTTCAAACACCAAAGCTCACAGTTCAAGGCTTTGGACAACATTAGTTTTGATGTGAAAAAAGGTGAAACCATTGCATTTGTGGGCCCATCAGGTGCAGGCAAAAGTACCTTGGTAAAACTATTGGTTGGCCTCTACCGTCCGCAGGAAGGTGACATCTGCTACAATGGCATCAGCAGCACCGACATTGACTTTGACGAACTGCGTGGACAGATCGGTTTTGTAACACAGGACACACAACTGTTTGCCGGAACCATTCGTGAAAACCTCTTGTTTGTTTATCCCACTGCCACCGATGAACAACTCTGGGATGTGCTGGAAAAAGCAAGCTGCACCTACATTCTCAGCAAAGCTGAAAACGGTCTCGACTCCCTGATTGGCGAAGGTGGCCTGAAACTGAGCGGCGGTGAAAAACAACGTTTGTCCATTGCCCGTTCACTGCTCCGTCATCCGCACTTGCTCATTTTCGACGAAGCCACCTCTTCATTAGACAGCCTGACCGAAGAAGCCATTACCGATACAATCAAAAGCATTTCCAGGGAAAGGGAACAGATTACCGTGTTAATTGCCCACCGTCTCAGTACCATCATGCACGCCGATCGTATTTATGTTTTGGAAAAAGGCAAAGTCGCCGAAACCGGCAACCACTATGAATTACTTGAAGACAAAGGATTGTATTACGCCATGTGGCGGCAGCAAATAGGAGAAAGAAAGCAGACAAAGGCATTGGTGTAAGAGAGTCCGGTGTACAAAAGCATTTTTGGAAAACGGGTACTCCACTACTGTTTCTGTCTAACTCTTTTCTTTTCTCTTTAATTTTTCTCTGTGGTTAAAATAATTTTTACCACGGATGAAACAGGAGACAAAACAACATGGAGAATACACGGAGAACCATCATTTTTTTCCTTTCTAAATAAAAAAGCCGGGCTTCATTTCGAAGCCCGGCATATCCTATCTATCTAACATTACCCATCTGTCATTCGCTTTGCCTTTCATAGAATCACTGGAATTTTTCAATTATTTTATCCAGATATGAATATCGTGAGGAGCCGTTTCTGTCCCGCCAAAAAACGGATATAACTGGTAACCTTCAGCCTCTGAAGTTGTGCTGGCACGGGCCATTGTAGTCACACTTCCGTTCAGTGTAAAAATGTACAGCTCGTTAGCAACCTTAATGCTGCAATCATTTTCTGCACCAATAGCTACAGTACCAAGTTCTTTAAAGTCCATTACACCGTTGTTGTAAGTATATGCAAACAGCCGAAGCGCATTGTTACTCCACCTCCATCCAAACCGTGCACTAAAATCATGGTGGGCAGCATTGTTGTCGCTAAAGCCATACAGCTTGTTAATGTCATTCTGATTGGAATGAGAGACGGTTGTGTAAATGGCAGAACTGTCAAAATTGACCTTAAAGGCAAGTTCGGGATACTTGATCTGTGTATAAGAATTTTTGTCGCAGTATTGTTCTCCTTTCTTAATGTTGTACTCAACATACTCTTTGGTGACTGCTCCGGTGCTATCTGCCGTTGCCTCGGTTGGGGGAACCGCTGTGGTTTCAAGTTGTTTATTGCACGAGGCGAGCAATAGCATGACACAGCCGAAGGTTAATAACCTGGTTTTCATAATTGATGGATTTTTATTGAATTGGATTTTATCAGGCAAAAATAAAAACAACATTTCGCAGGTTGATTCTGAAACCATAAATGCGATGCCGTCATCTTACTTTTGCATTTACAAAAACGATAAAAGAGTGGCGGATATTATTCAACTGTTACCGGACAACATTGCCAATCAGATAGCCGCAGGTGAGGTCATTCAGCGGCCAGCCAGTGCTGTAAAGGAGCTTTTGGAAAATGCAGTGGATGCCGGAGCCACCGAAATAAAACTATTTGTGTCCGAAGCGGGCAAGAATTTAATCCAGGTGGTTGATAACGGCAAAGGGATGAGCGAAACCGATGCCAGGATGAGTTTTGAACGTCACGCCACCTCCAAAATAGCCAATATTGAAGACCTTTTCCGCATTAAAACAATGGGGTTTCGTGGTGAGGCACTGGCCTCTATTGCAGCAGTGGCGCAGGTGGAGCTAAAAAGCCGCCGTGCAGATGATGAACTGGGAACACTGATAGAAATAGAAAACAGCTTAGTCATTAAACAAGAACCTTGCGCCGCTCCTGTGGGCACAAGCATCAGTATGCGCAACCTGTTTTTCAATGTGCCTGCCCGTCGAAATTTCCTGAAAAGCAATGCGGCAGAAATGCGCAGCATTGTAGATGAATTCATTAGGGTAAGTATGTCCTTTCCGGGCATCTTTTTTTCCCTTACGGCAAATGGGCAGGAGGTGTTTCACCTGGAAGCTGGCAGCCTGAAACAGCGCATCCTGCAAATAGTGGGAAACGCCTACTCGGCCAAACTGGTGGCGGTAAATGAAGAAACGGATTACATGAATATCTACGGCTTTGTCGCCAAACCAGACATGGTGAAAAAGACCCGTGGCGACCAGTATTTTTTTGTCAACAACCGCTTCATTAAAAGTGCTTATTTGAATCATGCTGTTGTCAACGCCTTTGGCGAAATGATTGCAAAGGACAGCTTCCCCATGTATGTCCTGTTCATAGATCTGGACCCGGCGCAGGTGGACATCAACGTGCACCCGACCAAGCAGGAAATAAAGTTTGAGGACGAAAAGATTGTTTATGCCTTTGTGCAGGCCGCTGTCAGACATGCGCTGGCACAGTTCAGCATAGCCCCTTCGCTCGACTTTAGTCTCAATGCAGACATTCAGCAAATGGATGCGGTGAGCAAGCCCGTGTCGCAGCAGCAGAGGGATGTGGTGACTTCGTCTAACCTCTATAAAACATTTACCGAAAAAAACCAGGCACACAAAATAGACGGCACTACCACCAACAAAGGCGAACTGAAACACTGGCGTGATTTCTACGAACCTGTCGCCCAGCCACTGCCTTCGGATTTGGATAGGGCTGACACAAAAGAAAGCACCAATGAACAGTTAGATTACACCGGTTATTCATTGGCAAAAAAAGAAAACCAATTGCGCCTTTTGCCAGATGCTATGTTGCTGCAATTGCACTTGTCATACATTGTTACTCCAACACCGCAGGGCTTTTTGCTGGTTCACCAACAGCAGGCACACGAACGGGTTTTGTACGAGCGATATAGCCACGCCATTCATGGAAAACAAGTGCCTGCACAGCAGAGCCTGTTCCCCTCCACCATAGAACTGGGTGCTACTGATGCCGCCCTCATCACAGACCTGCTGTCCGACCTGAAAGTGCTCGGCTACATCATAGAACCGTTTGGCAACAATACTTTTGTGGTGCAGGCCACACCCGCTGACATTCTTACCGGCAATGAAAAAACGACCATCGAACTGCTGCTGGAACAGTTCAAGCATTTCAACAGCGACATCAAATTTAGCAAGCGGGAAAAACTGGTGCGCTGTGTGGCAAGGCAGCAAGCCATCAAAAGCGGCAAGACACTGACCCAACGGGAAATGACCGTGCTGGTAGAAGAATTGTTTGCCTCCGAAACGCCTAATGTAACACCCAACGGTAGCCCGACTTACCTGGAGTTTAAAGCGGATTATTTGGAGCGAATGTTTGGGAAGTAGTTTTTAGAAAATTGAAAAAACAATCCATTCCCATTTCCGGTATTCCTCTTTCTTTGCATAGCCGTTGTGCTTTAGCCAACGGGGTAAAAAGCAAGAGATGTAAAGGCTTTAGCCGAATGAACCTATTTGGCTAAAGCCTTTACATCTTTTTTATCATTAGCAACCGTCCGCTAAAGAAGGACGGCTATTGAAAATCATCATTTGCCCTACCAATTCATCCTGTCCCATAAAGACATGAAAACGGGGAGATTATTTTACCGGCAAATCATCTATCGCAGCAATAGCAGTTTTCAACCGCATTTCATTCCGCCCGGAAATAATCGTAAAGGGAACCGGTTGGCTGGTCAAAATGCCTTTGTAAATATGGTATAGCTTTTCTCTTGTTTCAAAATCAGGATATTCACGGAGTTCGTCTTTGGCCCAGGGCAGGTCAACATTGCAGAGAAGATAGAGGCTGGTTTTTTGTTCTTCTATTTTGTCTAAAATAAAGGGGTGGCATTTTCCGAAAACGACTTCGCACCACACTTTCATCACGTACATGTCTGTGTCCACAAACAAAATTTTTGGCTGATTGGCGGGCAATAATTTCAACTTTTGCATGTATTCATTTTCCAGCGCAAACTGCCCTTTTGCAATGGTGAGCAAATCATCGAAGCTATAATCGGTGCCGTGTTTCAGCAAATATTCTCTTGCATATTCAGGACACCAAAGCGTGTGGTAGTGTGTAGCTAATTGTTGGCACAAAGTGCTTTTCCCTGTGCTTTCCGGGCCAATGGCAACTACCTTTTTAATCTCTTGCATACTTTGCTTTTTTGTGCCATTCCGCTAGTCCCATGAACGCCATAATGAGCAAAACAACAAACTGGAAACTGGTAAATACATATCCTTTTATGAAGTACAAAGGGATGGAGGCAATGTTTGTCACAATCCACCAAATCCAACTTTCAATTTTCTTACGGGCCATCAGCAACATGCCTGTGTAGGCAGAGGCGGAGGCAAAGGCATCGGCGGCGGGAATGGCTCCCGGGGCAAAATCTTTTTTGAGATAAGACAGGGCGAAATAAATGAGTGCATACAAAACTCCAAAGAACAACAAGTGCAGTATCCATTCCCGGAGGGTGCTGTATTTCACAGTGAAAACCACATTGTTTTCTGTATCTTTTTTAGACCACAATACCCAGCCATAAATGCTCATGATGGTGTAAAAAATATTGACACTGGCTTCACCCAGTAAATGCCCTTTGAAACTTAAATAAACATATAGAACCGTATTGACAAGCCCTGTTGGATAGACCCAAATGTTTTCTTTTTTTGAAAACCAAACACTTACAATGCCCATGATGACAGCCACAAACTCAAGTGAAGTAGTTTGTAAAATGCCATCAATAAACTGTTTGTAAACTTCTACCAGGGTCAAATGCTTGATTTTGGGTAAAGGTAAATTTTCGTTTCACACAACGAGACAACCAAAAGCAAAGAGACAAAGGGTCTTTGTTCAGTGGTAATCCATGGCAAACGCATCTAAATTTCTAAGTGCTGTTTTAGACTCATGGAGGCGACATTTTGGTAGAAAATGATGAACGTCATATTTTTTGTAAGCCCCATCGGGGCGAAATTTTTAAAATGCAGCCCCGATGGGGCTTATTACATTGTCTTACCTAAAAATAGCTACCAAAATATCAGCCCGATGAGACTACAAGCATTCAAAAAAGCAAATTCTAAATTAGATGCGTTTACATTGAGTGGCAATCTTTGTTTCGTTCCGTGAAACACAAAACACTTTAGCTTTGGCAAAACATTGGTAATGAACCATTTTCCAAAACTGATCCTCGCCTTTTCTGTGTTGCTGATGGCAGCCTGTAGTTCTTCTAAAAACACAACTTCATCCATCACTGACGACAGTAAAATTGATGTCGTTTTTCTTCAAATAAATGATGTGTATGAAATAGCACCTGTGGCTGGGGGAAAAGAAGGCGGGATGGCTCGTGTAGCCACTTTGAAAAAACAATATTATAAGCAAAACCCCAACACATTCCTGGTAATGGCGGGTGACTTTCTTAGCCCGTCTATTTACAATAGCCTCAAGTATAACGATAAAAAAATTCGCGGTGCGCAAATGATTGACTGTATGAATGCCGCCGGAATGGACTTTGCGGTTTTTGGTAATCATGAGTTTGACATTACCGAAGCTGAATTGCAAGACAGAATTAATGAATCTGGCTTTAATTGGATTTCGAGCAATACATTTCATAAAACAAAAAACAGTGTCATTCCTTTTGAAAGAACGACCAACGGCAGCAAAGAGGCTTTTCCAGGCAGGAAAATAATAGTGGTGCATGATGAAGATGGAACCGCTGCCAAAATAGGTTTGATTGGGCTGACCATCAATGCTAACAAGGCCGATTATGTAAGCTATGCCGACCCTTTTGCCACGGCAAAAATGGAGTACGATGCACTGAAAGATTCTGTGGATGCCATCATTGCCATCACCCACCAATCGGAGGCTGAGGACATTGAACTGGCAAAACAACTGCCCGGCCTTTCAGCCATTTTGGGTGGTCATGAACACAGCGGCATTTATAAAAAACAAGGCAACACAATCATCACAAAAGCGCAAAGTAATGCAAGGACGGCCTACGTTGTCAACCTGCACATCAACAAACAAAAAGGAACCGCCAAAGCAAAAGCAGCTTCTGTAAAGCTGGATGAAAACGTAGCCATTGACAGCAACACAAACCGGGTGGTGCAGCACTGGAAAAAAATAGCGGAAGACAACTACGCAACCATTGGCTTTGACCCAAAAAAAGAATTGCCCTATAGTGGCGATCCGCTGGACGGCAGGGAAACTGAAACCCGCACCCGTTCGACCAACCTGACAACATTAATTACCGCCGCTATGGCCGCTGCCTGTCCCAAAGCGGATGTGGTCATTTTCAACGCCGGCTCTATCCGGTTAGACGACATTATTACCCCACCAGTTACTCAATATGACATCATCCGCAGCCTGCCTTTTGGTGGTGGCATCCGCGAAGCCGACATGAAAGGTAGCCTGCTGCTGCAGGTGCTGCAGGCAGGTCTCAAAAACCTGAACAGCGGCGGGTTTTTGCAATACCAGCCAGTGGTGTATGATGCAGCTTCAGCCAGCTTTTTGCTGAATAGCAAACCGATTGACACTGCCGCTATTTATCGTGTGGCGGTCACAGATTTCTTATTAAATGGAAAGGAAAGCAACCTTTCATTTCTGAACGAAAAAAATCCAGAAGTGTTGAAAGTATATCCCACTGAAATTGCTGTGAGCGATGCAAGGTCTGATATAAGGTTGGCGGTGATGAAATTTTTAGAAAAAAAATAGCTTGATAATCATCCTGAAAAAGGACAACGATTTTTGTATACCGTAGCAAAGCAAAATATTTATTTCATTAGCTTTACCGTTAATTTTTAAAAAGAAAATTACTTAAACCCAATGAGCAATTTTGGAAAAAAAATCCTATCGGCATTTGTAGATATTGAAGACAGCGAAAATGAAGAAAGTACAAAAAGGAATCCTCAGAATGTGGCGGCAAATACTGCTTATATAAGCAGCGACAAAAGCGAAAAGTTCAATGCATATTTCAGCAAACTTTTTAAGGACTCCAACATGCCGGGACCAGACTACTATGAATTTAGCAAAATGGCGGATGCCATGCAAATCATTCCCGATGAAAAGACAAGGTACCTTTCAGCATTTGCGGGGCTTTCTGTTCAGGGTCTGACCAAAGACAGGCTGGTGGAAAGTGCAGCGCAATACCTGAAAATTCTGGATGCAGATGCGGAAAATTTCAATTCAACTTTGAATGTTGCTTTGCAGGATAAAGTAGAACAGAAACGAAAGCAACTGGAAGAAAAGTCAAAAAAAATTCAAGAGCTGACACGGGAAATTCAAGACCTCAACAATTCTATTTTGGTGTTGGGAAATGAGATAAAAGAAAACGAAGAAAAAATAAAGGACAACCAATCAGGCTATACTTATGAGTTGCAAAAGTTTAAATCAAAAATTGAACAGGACGTTCAAAAAATCAAAACCATACTTTAATTTTTACAATGAAAATAGAAAACTCAATAGATAAAAACAGGCTGCCGGGCTTTTTTTCAGAACCTAAAAATGTAGCGACAACAATGGTTGGCGTTAGCCTGTTTGCGGGGGTCACTTACTTTATACTCACTTATGTTTTGCCCTGGCTGATCGGTGTCACCTGGAATCTTATCAACCTCATTATTGGTGGTGTGGCGTTGTTCATTTTGCTGCTGATTGTCACCAACAAAAAGTTTTGGCGGGCTATCCGGTATTTTTCAGAATTTATTGCCAACTACACTTTGGGTCTTGCAATAGAGCTGAATCCTTTTAAAATTTTGGAATATAAAATTGAACAAGGTTACAATGATCGCGACACGCTGTTTAAGCAAGGCGCAAAGCTGAAAGGAAAACATGCTGAGCTGATGGGCAAGCTGGAAGATAAAGAAAAGGAAATGCAGTTGAACGCACAAAAAGTAAAAATCATTCGGGCAGAAAATTCTGGAAACAAACAGCTTGACCTTTATGCAAACAACGTCATTAGGTGCAAGGAATACATTGACAATGTCTCGCCTATAGTAGGTGATTTAAACAAGCTGATAAAATTTTCCGACGCTGCCTATGACGAAAGCGGCATCATGCTCGAAGATGCCAAACTGGATTTGGAGGCCAAAAAAGATTTGTATTATTCAGTCACCACGGGGCTTTCGGCGGTTTCGTCGGCCATGAAAGCTTTTAAAGGAGACGATGACCTGAACAGGGATGCCGAAAGGGCGTTGGCAATATTGAAAGTAAAAATCGGCGAGAAAATCGGCAATATCAAATCGGCAATAGATGTCACCTCCCGGTTTATGGACGATAAAATATTGGAAGACAAAGCAAAATCCGCACAGGCCATTGAACTCATTGACGAGTTTAACCTGAACAAGGATTTTAATTATTCAGAAAACGCTTTGACCAGGGATACCGACTCTGGAAAACTCAAAGGCGTGAACATACCCGACAGGTACAAAGGGTTAATTGATTAAACATTTAAAAGAAAAAAACCAAGACAAAATGGCTATTAAATTAAAACCAGCAGGTAAGATTTTAATTATCGCTGCTGTTGCTGCTGCGGCAGTATTCGGGGTAAAATGGTACCAGGGAAGACCAAAAGAAGTAGCGCAATCAATAGAAGTGGGCAAGGTTGCTCTACCCGATGCACCAGAGGCATCGTTGTCTGGCAATGCTACCAAATTGCCTATGCCATCTGCCGATCCGGCGGTGAACGGCGGTACTCAAATCACCTGGGAAAGAATGGCCTGGAATGCACAGTTCTCTGGCATGTATGCAAACGGAGGAGTACGAACCACCAAGGGTTCACTGTTTGATAAAGCAAAGCTTGATGTTACCTACATCAGGCAGGATGACTGCAACAAGCAAATGGCAGATTTTGTAAAATTTGCACAGGATTATAAAAGCAATCCCAACGCTACGGCAGTTCTCATCACTTTCATGGGCGATGGAATGCCGGCCTTCATGACTTCCCTGGCGAAAGAACTTGAACCACTTGGGCCGGAGTATCAGCCTATCATCATCCCGATAGCGCATGGCAAATCGTATGGCGAAGACCAGTTGATGGCGCCGCCTTCGTGGAAGCAAGACCCTAAAACAGCTATTGGCAAATGTGTGGCCGGTGTGCTGAGAGATGGCGATGTAAACATCCTGATAAAATGGGCTGGCGACAACGGGATCAAAGTCAATCCCGATGAAACCACTTATGACAGAACTGCCATTAATCTCATAGCAGCAAGCGATTTCCTGGATGCTCCTACCAAATACATTGCGGGCTATTCGGAAAAAAGAAAGATTGTGGAGAACGGAAAAACGACTGGCAAAGACACGACTGTTGGTGTGGACGGTGTGGCCACCTGGACACCCGGCGATGTGAATGTGGCGCAGAAAAAAGGCGGCCTTGTCACCATAGCCAACACACGCCAATATGCTTCGCAAATGCCCAATCAAACAATTGCAGTAAAGAAATGGGCTTACGACCACAGAACCGATGTTGAAAATATGATTATCGCTTTGGCACAGGCTGGCGACCAGGTAAGGTCTTACAACGATGCAAAAGAATTTGCCGCAAAAGTGAGTGCCGATGTTTACAAAGAACAGGATGCCGCTTACTGGCTCAAATACTACAACGGAATCGAAGAAAAAGACATCCAGGGATTGAAGGTGAATCTTGGTGGTTCAACTGTTTTTAACCTGGCAGACATGGCAAACACATTTGGCCTTGGCAATGACAAAGTGGACAGGTACAAGGCCGTTTATAACACTTTTGGCAACCTGATGGTCAAGATGTATCCCGCCATTATGCCCACATTTATGCCTTATGAAAAGGCTGTTGATAAGTCATTTCTGAACAGTGTTATTTCAAACCATCCTGAGCTGATGGAAGGAAAAGCAATAGATCAACAATATGCTAAAGAAATCACTTCCGAAGTGTCTTCAAAATCTTACTCTATAGAATTTCAATCAGGCTCAGCCGTTATTAAACCTTCATCTTATAAACTTCTGGATGAGATATTTGAATCAGCAGTCGTGTCAGAAGGTTTGAAACTCGGCATTTATGGCCACACCGACAACAGCGGGTCGGACAATGTCAATATTCCGCTTTCTGAAAGCAGGGCAAATGCTGTAAAAGCTTACATGCTGAAAAAAGGGTTGAAAGAAGCCCGGATAGAAGCCAAAGGATATGGCTCCACCAAACCACTGGCTGATAATAGTACCGAAGCTGGCAAAGCCAAAAACAGAAGAGTGGAAATTGTGCAAGGCGAGTAAATAATATTCCTTAATTAATATAGTGGACAGGCGAATGTTCCCCTATTTTATTTTAACATCAGATTTTTGAATGAAAAACATGTTCAAACCTTTTGGCAAAATCAGCACGCAGACACTAACGCTGATGATTTTTGCTCAAATTATCCTGGCTTTATTTTTCTGGCATTTTGCTTCAAACGGACTGATTCCAAAACCGCTGCAGGTTGGGTCGGCTCTGCTGAAACTGATTTCAACAAAGCTGTTGATTGACAATACCCTTCAGAGCATTGTCTTAACCATGAAGTCAATGTTTTTTTCCATCATCATTACATTGTTCTTCTCTTACCTTTCTGTTCTTCCTTTTTTCAATTCCATCGCCAGGTTCATTGTCAAGTGCAGGTATCTAACTTTAACAGGTCTCATTTTTATTTTCACCCTGCTAACAAAAGATGGCAGCGAGTTAAAATTATCATTGCTGGTTTTTGGAATTGTTCCGTTTTTTGTGACTTCATTTCTGGCCGTCATTCTTTCAACAGACAGGCAGCAGTATGAGTTGTGCAAAACATTGGGATATAACAATTGGGAAACGCTGTACGAAGTCATCATTGTGGGCAAAGCAGACCAGGTGTTTGAAATTGTGCGACAAAACTTCGCCATCTCCTGGCTGATGATTACCCTGGTTGAGGGTTTGAGTATGAGTGAGGGCGGCATAGGAACACTTTTAATCAAGTACAATAAATACAATGATCTGACCCACGTTGTCGCTATACAGGTCATCATTTTTTCCCTTGGCTTGTTTTTCGATTTTTTGCTGGGTACACTCAAAGTCTGGCTGCTACCTTATTCCAAACTTGAAACACAACCTTTGTAATGAACTACAAAAAAGAAGAAGTTCTCCTGACAGCCAAAGATGTCAACTTATTTTACGGGCAAAAACAAATTCTTCGCAACATCAATTTTGAGGTTAGGAATATTACAAGACCAGATGTGAAACAAGGGCAGGTTATTTCTTTGATCGGGAGAAGCGGAATTGGCAAAACCCAATTGTTCCGGTTACTATCTGGTCTCTCAAAGCCGACATCAGGCACCATCACCATCAATAAAGATGAGACTGTGGAGGCAGGCGACATGGGCGTTGTTTTCCAAAACTATTACCTGTTTGAGTGGCGAACTATTTACACATCACTCATGCTTGCTGCCAAAAAAAATCCAGTGTTGAAAGGAAAAGAAGATCAGGCGATTCAAAAATATGCGGAAGAGTTTAACCTGGACGACCAGTTAAAGAAATATCCCAACGAACTCTCCGGCGGGCAAAGGCAAAGAGTCAGCATCATTCAGCAAATGCTCATTGGTACAGATTTTCTTTTGCTCGACGAGCCATTTTCGGGTCTTGATATCCTGGTGCTGGACAAAGTGGTCGAACTGCTCATTAGTGTCTCACTTTCAGACGAACACAAGACACTCATTATCGTCTCTCACGACATTGGAACTTCGGTCGCCATATCTGATACCGTCTTTGTTCTTGGCTGCCAAGAGGGCAAGCCCGGCGCAACGATCAAAAAGGAAATTGATTTGTGTGAAAGGGATCTTGCATGGCGCAAAAACATTCGCACTGAAAAAGCATTTATTGATACTTTACAGGAAATAAAAGCAGAATTGTAAAACGACCAACTTATTTTCTTGTATAGCTTTTCAAGATTTTTAGCCAGTTCAAAAATAATTCAGGCTACAGCAAAACTCATGAACATCTTTAAGGCTTTGCTTGTTAATTTCAAAAAGTGCTGCGGCCAATCAAATCAAATGCTTTGGAATCTTTTAGGGTAAAAGCTTTTTCACTCTTCCTTACTTTTCCACCTTACCAAATCTTCCTATATTTAGCTTCGCCAAAATGTAAAAACCGCCTCCAATGCACACGACAGACCAAATTGATTATACCGATCCTTTGTTGGGAATTGACAAACATTTCGATCATTTACCCAAAAAAGAAGAGCAGAATTTGTCTGCGCCTTCGGCAAATGGTACGCAGGCTGCTATCATTAATCCACAGGTTTCCCAACCGCTCAATAAAAAATTTGAAGCCATCAATATTGCCCGAAACATCATTCGTGGCGAGCAGACACTGAACAGGAATGAACTGATGGGTTTGATAGATGACCTGGAAAATCTTGACCAGTTTTCCTATGCCACCGAAGTGCTGCTGGTTCGCATGAAACTGGATGAAGCCAGGGGTTCCACCATTGTGTTGAAAGATTATGAAACACTGGCAAAATACATTTACAAAGACCACTCGCTGCCATCCTCTTTCAAGTTTAAAAAAGCATTGCAGGAGCTGACAAGCCACGAAAATCTCTATACAACAAAACGTTGCGAAACATTGGGATTAGTGGGTGCCATTTACAAACGCAAGTGGCAGTTCGACCACCAATACAGCAACCTCGAACTGTCGCACTATTATTACCAGCGTGGTTACTATCACTGGAAAGAATTTGTGAAAGAACACAAAGACAATGATATTGCCAACGACAGAAATGATAAGGGTTTCAATGCTATCAACTATGCTTACATCAATGAGCTGATGGCCATTGACAGCCTTGAGCAGCACGGACGGATAACGGGTTTTGATGCAGACATCGAAAACCTTTTTGGCGAAGCCAAAAGAACCCGGCATTTCATTCTCGACCAGCTTGTAAACGATACGGGCAATAACAAGCTGCAACTGAAACTGAAAGACCCCAAACCCTGGGCTTATGCCACGGTTGCAGAAGCCTATTTCGGCTTGCAGCAATATGACATGGCGCTCATTTTCATCAAAGAATACCTGCGTTTGCAAAAAGAAAAGCCATGGGAAATGAGGGGCTTCAGCCAGCAAATGTTTTCAATTGCCTACCTGCAGAACTATTGTAAAAACTTTTACAACAGCTACGACCGGGAGAAGATGAAAATGGCTTCCGAATTGGAAGAGCTGACACGCCACATTAACCTGGAGGCGATAGACGAATGCCTGGATTTGTTTAGAGAAGCGGCTGAAAAAGCAAAGGGAAATGTGGAGCAGCCGGCTGTGCAAAACACCATTACCCAGGAAATAAAAAAAGAAGGAAAAACAGGGCTTGCCTTGTCTGGCGGAGGTTTCAGGGCGGCCATGTTTCACATTGGTGTCATGGCATCACTGGCAGAAAAGGATGAACTGAAAAACATTGAAGTCATTTCGTGTGTGTCCGGCGGATCCATCATTGGAGCATACTACTACCTGAAGCTAAAGGATTTGCTGGAACGAAAAACCGATGAGCAGGTGACAAGGGATGACTACATAAAAATTATTAAAGAGATAGAACTGGCCTTTGTGAGCGGTGTGCAGCACAACCTGCGGATGCGGATTTTCAGCAATATTGTTTGCAACTTCAAAATGTTCAGGAAAGATTATTCCCGCACTCACCGCCTGGGAGAGCTTTACGAAGAACATCTTTTCAAAGACCTTATCAGCATCCAGAGAACGGAGGAAGAAAAAGCAGCGGGCAAAAAAGACAACGAGATTTACATGTCCGACCTTTTCATTAATCCAAAAGGCGTGGAAAACTTTTCCATGGACATTGACAACTGGCACCGCGAACACAAAATACCTCAACTGGTTCTGAACGCCACCAGTGTAAACACAGGCCACAACTGGCAATTTACGGCCTCGTGGATGGGCGAACCGCCGGGCAACATTCAGACAGACATTGACGTGAAGCCACGCCTCCGTCGCATGTATTACCAGGAGGCACCTGAGCCTTACAAAAACTTTAGACTGGGCTATGCCGTAGGTGCTTCTTCGTGTGTGCCGGTCATGTTTCAGCCCATGCCGCTGCCCGGTTTATACCCCGGCATCAACCTGGAACTGATAGACGGCGGCGTACATGACAACCAGGGCATTGGCGCACTCATAGAACAGGAGTGCAAAAACATGATCATCAGCGATGGCAGCGGTCAAATGGAAACCAATAACGTAGCTGCTAAAAATGAAGGCACACTATTTTTCCGCTCCGACACCATTTTGCAGGAGCGGCTTCGTGAGCTGCAGTTTCTTGACATCAAGCAGCGAAACAGCACAACACAAATCAACAAGCTGGTAACGGTTCACTTGAAAAACGATCTTGAAAACCGCCCCGTTAGCTGGAAGTTTTGCACCGATCCTCCACGCACACTGTTGTATGGCGGCATTGCAAACAATGACAACGACCTCACCTGCTATGGCATTCTCCGCAGGGTGCAGTTGTACCTTTCGCAGATACGCACAGACCTCGATTCGTTTCACGATGCAGAGTCTTATGCACTCATGTACAGCGGCTATGCACAAATCAATTTTGATTATAAAAACCGGGAAGACGATAAAAACAACGGCAGCGAAGCCAGCCAGGCAACATCTTCTGTAACGGACTGGAAATTTCTGAAAGTAAAAGACTACCTCACACGCCCCGACAAGGCCAACGAAAAAGAAAAGATTTTCAAAGAAGCCAGCCGTGTCCCTTTTAAACTGTTTTATCTCAGCCGCACCATTAAGTTCATGGTGCTGATTGGCGCAGCGTTGTTGGGTGCAGGTTTAATTTCTATGGTCATTGTAAACAACTGGTGGAATAATTCGTTGCTCAACATTACCGTGAAAGCCATTGTTTGGAGCATCATCATTTCGTTGGTTGGCATCATTTCCAAAGTCATTGCTTCCATTGTGGATGTCAGGTTTTTTATCAGGAAAAATGCCATTTTTTCTGTGGTCATGTTTCTTGGGTGGCTTGTTTGCAATGTCTATCTCTGGTTCTTCAATGGCATTTACAATGATTATGGCAAGTTGGACGAAAGCACCAAAGCAAAAGCGAAATGACGGGCAAATTTTCCAATCTGTTCAAAAGCTTTTTTGACAGCGAAAAGGTTGCTGGTTTGTTGTTGCTGTTTTGCACCATTGTTTCCATCGCTATTGCCAACTCGTCTTTTGGCGGTGGCTATGCGGCCTTCATGCACCATCATGCCGATGCCTCTTTCATTCATTCATCGCTGAACCTGAGCGTGGAAGACTGGGTGAACGATGGCCTCATGACCATCTTCTTCCTCATGGTAGGGCTGGAAGTGGAACGTGAACTCTACAACGGCGAACTGGCCGACATGAAAACCGCCATATTGCCCGTAGTGGCTGCCTTTGGCGGAATGATTGTACCATCTCTCATCCATTTTTTGCTCAACAAAGGTACCGCCACACAGCCTGGATTTGCCATTCCCATGGCGACCGACATTGCTTTTGCATTAGGCATTTTGTCCCTTGCGGGAAATAAAATTCCGGCATCGGTCAAAGTATTTCTTGCCGCCCTTGCCATCATAGACGACATTGGAGCCATCATCGTCATTGCTTTGTTTTACACTAAAACAGTCTTTTTTTATTACCTGGCCGGTGGCATTGGCATTTGGGTCATGTTGCTTATTTTCAACAAAATGCGCATCAGGAGTCTTTGGCTCTACCTGCTGCCGGGTACTGTCATGTGGTATTGTTTCCTGCGGTCGGGTGTGCATCCAACCTTGTCGGGTGTAATGCTTGCCTTTGTCATTCCTTTCAGAAATGCAGACGATGAAAAGAATGTATCGCTGCGGCTGCAACAGTTTTTACAGGTGCCCGTTGCTTACATCATTGTTCCGGTATTTGCCTTGGTCAACACGGCCATTGTGTTGCCCCGGCATTTTTTGCAACACATTGTCACGCCTAATTCGCTTGGCATTATCGTTGGTCTTTTTGCGGGAAAAGTAATAGGAATTGTCTCATTTCCCCTGTTACTTATCAAGCTGGGAAAGGCAAAACTACAGAGCAACATCACCCTTTCATTTTTAACCGGCATCGGGTTTCTTGGCGGCATTGGTTTCACCATGTCCATGTTTATCAGTAACCTTGCTTTTGATGACAGCATAACAGTTGCTGCTTCTAAATTGAGCATTTTAATTGGGTCTTCACTATCAGCAGTTGTGGGGTTGCTGGTGTTGAGGTTTGCAAAGAAGAGGGGAGAAGAAAAGGTAAAGGACAAGTGACCACATGGGTCAAATGTGCATACAATCAATCAAAAAGAGCCGCTTCAAAGTCAGCACCTTTTTTACCAATAATGAATGCTAATCAAGAGTTGGAACTCCAGCGGAGTTCAATATTTGTAGAAAAAAGAAACACCCCACGATTTCTACGACTCCGTTAGGAGTCGAACAAACCAAACTTCGTGTTCAACTCCTGACGGAGTTGTGAAAACTCTTTGGAAACGCTTTCTAACTTTTTTATCAATAATTAATAGTAGGGTAATGGTCTTTTATGGGGTTTTGTTTTTGGGGTGGTTGAATGAAGTAAGTGTATGTGGTAGAAGTTTTACGATGCGACTAAAGGTTCTTACTCTGGCTTCCGACAGACAAATGCAAAACAATAAACCCTGTAGATGAATTTAGACGTTATTAACTAATGTGAGTAGTAACACTTTTTTTTTAAGTTGTGCACGATACGGTTATTATTTAACCTTTTAAGGGCATTCTTGTTTATTTGCAGGTACTATTTTTGAATAAATAAAAAAAGGAGGGAGTTAAGCAACCAACTTTATCCCTCCCTGAAAAAACCTGCTCTAACAGGTTTATTTCTCCATACTTTGACTGCTATGACTTAGCAGCTGCATCCGTGGAGCTTTATCTTTAAAGCTCGCCTGTTTCTAGGATAAATTGCTTTCCCGGTTTTCCAGTGAGTGGAACGTGACCGAAGGATGTAGCAATTATCCTTTCCGCAGATAGGACATTTTTCTGTTATAGACATTTCTGTCATTTTTTTGGTGTTTAAGGTCGCCAATATCACCATCGGCTTCAATGCCAATTATTTCAAAAAAAAAGTCTCAGTTGTTAGAGCAACTGAGACTTAAAGATTATTTCCGTCTCGACAATTGGGACAGAAATGTTCTAAAACAGAAACACAAAATTAAGAGAAAAATACAATCTCTACAATCTGGTTTACAAACTCAGTTGTCTTTTATTAACATTTAGGGGAAAACGAGTATTGGAACACAATGTTCCGTGAAGTATGTTTGCCTTGATTTAGGGGTAAACAACTCAACTTTTTAAATCCTCTTCCCGTATCCCGGTTCGCACCCGGGATTCTTTTTAATAGAAATTATAAAGATTTCTCAAAGTTGAGTTATTCAATAAGAAAAAACTAGTTTTAAATCTTCACAGTTTGTGGAAAAATATTCAAATGCAGTTGTGGGCGTGCGTTTGATAAGTTTTGCCCAGAAAAAAACTTTTTGGGGATAATTTTGCTGCGATACCTTAGACTAATCAGCATCAGTTTATCCAGTTACAATATGAAGACGATTTACGCAATTTAAGTCGCGTCTTTTTTAGCTTAACATTTCAGGTACAATCCAAAATTTCAGCCGACTCTGCAACATCTCGGATCGGAGAAATAGTTTCTCCGCGTGGTCTCCTAAAAGAAGGCACCCCACGCTCTGTCTACACCCACCCCATCACCAGTTGTTGCATAAAGGAGCCTTATCCTCTTAGGTTCCAAGTGCAGCGAAGGAATTTGGAAACATACGCAGTAGTTTCATCTTGGCCCTCTCCCTTGAGAGAGCCTGACCAATTTCAACTCGGGAGGTTAGGGTGAAGCCTCCGTGCATCAACAAAGCCCCGCAGCTTGAGCGAAACATAAACTATATCCATCCGAAATCTTCAAGTATTTTGTCCTGCCAGGATATTCTTTCCAAGCTGTATGTTCAAGCCACCCCAGGGTTACAAACCCTGATGCACTAAAGCAATTCATACTCCATCATCATCACCCACGCAGGATTTGAATAGGTAGCGGTCAGCCTGAAGCTTGTTTCACTAACTGTTTCAAAGCTTTGTTTTTGATAAAAGCTGACTGCTCGTTCGTTTCCTTTCCACACTTCCAGCCACATGCCTTTATCCCCTGCTATCTTTGAATTTTCAATAGCCTGGTACAGCATGAGATGACCAAGTTTGAGATCGTAAAACTTTTTTAAAAGGTATAGGCGTTCCAACTTAGTGACAGGCAATAATGAAATAGCTGGATGCGGTGTGTTGTAAATGATCTTGGAATAACCCGCTGGTTGATCGTTGTAGAATACTGCAGAAAAAATATTAGAATGATTGGCGAGTTCAGCCCGGCAGGCCTCCTTACTGAAACTCTTATTGGCATAAGCTTGCATTACCTCAATCGGTTGGCTATGTCCATGCGATTCTAAAAGGGAGACTCGACCAACCTTTGCAAGTAAAGAGGCATCGGCGGGTGTGAGCGATTTAAACGAGACCATCCGGTAAAATTAAAGCAGAGTTGTAAAGTCTGCGACATAAGCGATTAAAAGTGCAACGGCGGATATGGTTGATATCATTTCAATTCTAAAATTGTCCCTACTGCAACAAACCACTAAACGATATAGCGGTAGCATAAACCGAAGCCAGCAAAAAGCACATAATGCCAAGCCGTAAGCCTAATTTCCAACCTGTGACTTCCTTATACATCAAACCGCTAAAAGTAAGAGCATAATAGGTCATGAAGCCAGTCATGAAAATGATGAGGGAAAAACTAAGTGAACCCGTCATTAGTAAGTTGATCAGCAGAAACAATTGTATCAGCAGTAATAAGACGTTCAACTGGGCAGCGAGGTATGTGTTTATTAGCACATGCTCCCAAAAGTTATAACGGCTCTTTTTAAACATCAGGTAGGTGATAGCACTTACAACAGGTATCATCAAAAAGATGAAGACACTTTGGTAGTGCGAAAAAAATGATGGGTGTTCTGAAAGGGCTTCGCCAGTTCTGCTAAAATGAATCTGTCTTATATACTTCCTTATCCAACTTATTAAGACAGAGCAAATAGCAGATATCAAAACAACATAGGCCATTGGTCTAAAGAATTGAACCCTTTTACCATCAATGTATTCCTGTAAAGCTTTTGCTGGTCTTTTTATCAATTGCATGAACGTGTATGGAAACCCCTTGTCAACATGCAAAATGGAATGAGGAATATCGTGAAGGAAATAGCCTGCGTCAATCCTGTGTACATTAGCAGGTTGCCCGGAATTGGAACAAAACCTTCCAGAAATGATGACGTTGCAGTTTTTACAGACATTCGTTGACATCTGTAAATATATTGGTCATTTAAAAAATGACCATAAAAATTCTCTTGTATTTCTGCGGATACGTATTTGGCTAATGTCGCCGACTTATCATGCAACAGCTCTCTTCATCCCGCCGTAATCTTTTTTTCCAACCTCTGTGTGCAAGGTAGAGACCCCGGCTTGAGTAGCTGCTATCTCGTAGGTAAAAGTAAAAAATCCGTAAGGTTTGAGAATCTTACGGGTTTTTGCGTTGCTGCCATCAGTCGGTTATGCGTGTTTTATGGTGTGTTTGTGCTTTTTGATTGTTGTTGTTTTTCGTTTTCTCACCATTGGCTTTTTGCTTTTAGTTTGAGTGTTCGTTAAGATCGGCTTCTCATCATTCATTTTTGTTTTCTCAACCCTTGGCTTTTGATTATCCATTTTAGCCAGTTGTTGCTCCGTCATCACTTTTTTTAGTTTTTCTTTTCTTTCATTTTGCAACTCCTGCAAGCGGCTTTTGCGGGCTGTGTCTGATAGTTGAGTATCCAGTTTTATTGCTCTCATTTTAAGCATAAAATCCTGCTGAATGGCATCAACGTTTTTGGCCTGATCTTCACTTAGATTAAGGCTGTCAGCCAATTGCCCTGTGTGCATCGCTTTGATTTGCGCATTGGTACCAGCTCTCCTAAAGCCGCCTGATACTGTTTGCGCATCAACGCAACTTGCAAGTATGCAAAACGTCAAACTGAGAAATAATGTCTTTTTCATAAGTGGGATTTTTTGTGATTTACTTTTTTGACTTTACAAGAAAAGCTTAGTGAGCTTTTCGCTTGACCGTTCTAGTAAATGATTTATGAAAGGAAAGATAAAAACCGTACCAGTTTTAAACAAATTGCAATGGTCTAAGCCCAGAAGAAGACATTAATATTGTTAAAACAGGTTTATTTGCAAGTCCTAAAAACAACATTTTCATCATTATCAAAAAATAATTCGGTACGATTACAAGACTGTCTATTATAGTATTTCTGAGAGGGGGATTTACACAAGCAAAAAATAGGATTGGAAAATATGCTGAAAAGACTTCGTTAAGAGTCGAGTACCTACCTGAATTAAAACCGTTGGCTTTCCATTTTATAAATACAACTTTAAGTAGAAATTCGAAAATAGAAATCTAAAAGTGTCCCTTAACGATCTTTCTATTTTCCGATGAATGTAAAAAGGGTCTTGTCTAACTTCTTAATTGTAATATTTTCCTATTTAAAAAAACCGGTCTTCTTACCCCTACGTTAAAAACTTTTAACTTCCTTCCATACAATAAATACTCTACTTTGGCCGTTTGTATAAAACGTGAGCAAAAAATAATCCAATTCATGAGCAAAACAAACGGAATAGTGATCAGATGGTGTGTGTGTGTTGCGCTTCTTATTTCATTGAAATCATTTGCCAAAGACATAAAAAATGAAGGAAATCAACCGGGTGATAAAAATTTTCCTTCCTTGCTGTCTAACACGGCCAATTCGCCTTTACTGAAAAAAACGTCGGATTCCATCTATGACCTCATTAGCCTGGGGCAATATGGGCTGGAGAAAGATGTTTTCTTCAACGCCTACAAGGGTTTTGAATATTTGAAAAATAAGGGGCTTTTAAACAAAACCAACCTGTTGACCATTTGCGATTATAGCCAAAGTAGCATCAATAAAAGACTGTTTGTAATAGATATTGCTAACAGCCGACTGTTATTTAATACCTATGTGACTCATGGCCGCAACAGTGGCGATGAGTTTGCCACCAGTTTTTCCAATTATGAAAACAGTAACAAAAGCTGTCTTGGTTTTTTGGTCACAGGCAGCACTTACAACGGAAAAGCCGGCCTGAGTATGAAATTCGATGGCATGGAACCGGGCATTAATGACCATGTAAAGAGCAGGGCAATTGTGCTTCACGGATCGCGGTTTGTGTCGGCTGCTGTATTTGCCAACGGCAATACTATCAGCAAAAGTCTTGGCTGCCCGGCAGTGCCTTATGGCATTCATTCCCGAATCATAGATGGCATCAAAGGTGGCAGTTGTTTTTTCATCTATCATCCCGACCAGTGGTATGCGCATTCATCCAAAATTTTGAATGCAGCATTTGATCTTACCCCCGTTGTGCTGATAAAAAATGTAGCTTCAATTAGCGATGGGCAACATCCCGATGAGGTCAGCACCAAATAAGAACCTTTGTTGAAATAATATATCAAAAAAACATCCTGCCCTAAAAGCAGGATGTTTTTTGTAAAATTTCACCTGTGGCAACTTATTTTTGTCGTTTAGAAAGACATGAACCCCGATCCATCAAATACCATTTTTCAAAAAGCAGTTTCGTTTGTCAATCAAACGAATAAGCACTTATTCATCACGGGGAAGGCGGGCACCGGCAAAACCACTTTTCTCAAATACATTAAAGAACATTCTCACAAAAAAATGGCTGTGGTGGCACCTACAGGCGTGGCCGCTATCAATGCAGGCGGCATGACCATTCACAGCTTTTTTCAAATGCCTTTTGGCATTTTTTTGCCGATTGATGGCGGACAGTGGGGAGGCTATGGCAGCGAAGTGAACAACCGCTCAACTCTGCTGCGCAACCTTCGCCTACGTGGCGAAAAGAAAAGTGTTTTGCAGCAACTTGACCTGTTGATTATTGATGAAATATCAATGGTGAGGGCAGACTTGCTGGATGCGATTGATACGGTGCTGAGGCATGTTCGCAGACAGCCGCTGATGCCATTTGGCGGTGTGCAAATGGTTTACATTGGCGACCTGTTTCAACTGCCGCCGGTGGCCAAACAAGAGGACTGGAGCCTGCTGGAAGAATACTATAAAAGCCCTTTCTTTTTTGATGCACAGGCTTTGAAACACTCACCGCCTCTTTACATTGAACTGAAGAAAATATACCGCCAGAAAGATGACGTATTCATCAACATTCTCAACAACATCAGGAACAACTGCTGCACGCCTGCCGACCTGGAAATACTGCATCAAAACTACCAGCCCACTTTTTCCCCAAATAAAGAAGATAACTACATCACGCTGACCAGCCACAACAGCAAGGCGGACACCATCAATCAAAAAGAACTGGAGAATCTGAAAGGCAAAACCTTTGCTTACAATGCAGAAGTGAGCGGCGAATTTTATGACCGTTCTTTTCCTGCGGAAAAAGAATTGTGTCTTAAAGTAGGGGCGCAGATTATGTTTATCAAAAATGACAAAGGAGAAGCCAGGAAATTTTACAATGGAAAAATAGCTACTGTGAAAGCGTTGGAAAAAGAAAAGATCACAGTTGTATTTCCCAACGAAACGGAAGAACTGGAAATAGAAAAAGAAAAATGGGAAAATGTCCGCTACACTTATGACAGCGAAGAAGACAAACTGAAAAGCGAACCGCTGGGAACATTTACCCAATATCCTATTCGCCTGGCATGGGCCATTACCATTCACAAAAGCCAGGGTCTTACTTTTGAGAAAGCCATTGTGGATGCAGGAGCCTCATTTGCCGCAGGCCAGGTCTATGTTTCTCTCAGCCGCCTGACAGCCTTGCAGGGGCTGGTTCTTCTCTCCCGCATTTTGCCGCAAAGCATCAGCACAGACAGTCGGGTGGTGGATTATGTGAAGGCAGAAAAGGAAGAAGACGAACTCGAAAAAATATTGGAAGCTGAACAACGGGTCTATGTGCGATCATTTCTTTTGCAAAGCTTTGCCTGGGAAACAATGAACGACTTGGTCAGTAACCACCTGGAAGAATATGAACACAGGCAATTTCCCGGGAAGGAAACTTGTGTGGAATGGGCGACTGGTCTGTGCATTGACAATGTGAAGCTGGCCGACGTGACAGAGAAGTTTAACAGGCAACTGGAAAAATTGTTTCTAACCTGCGAAGAAGACAACTACCAAATCCTGCATGAAAGAATGATGGCTGCATGTGGCTATTTCATAAAAGAAATGGACGAAAAGTTAATCAACGCTGTAAAGCAACATGTGGACGAAGTAAAAGTGAAGCAGAAAGTGAAACGATATGTGAAAGAGTTGCAGGAAATGCTGGTTGTTTTCTATCGAAAAAAAGAACAGTTGCAGCAAGCCTTGCAGCTTTCAGAAGCATTGCACAAATCGGCTTCCATCAACGATTTACTGAAAATGGTGGCAGATGGAAAAGTGAAGCAACCATTGCCGCAAGGCGAACAGGAAAAGGCAAAACAAAAAATAAAACCCGAAAAAGGCGAGAGTGGCCGGATGAGTCTTCAACTATTCAAACAAGGCAAATCAATAGCAGACATTGCTGAGGAAAGACAACTTGAAGTCAGCACAATTGAAAACCACCTGGCAACTTACATAACCACAGGCGATGTGGACGTGCTGGATTTGGTTGACAACAATACTTTGCAAACTATTCTGGAAATTATGAACACTGAACCTGAACTGAAACATGGAGACATCAGAAGCAAGGCCAGTGAAAAAGTGTCTTTTGCCGCAATAAAAGCTGTGGCGAATTATGTAGTCTTTTCAAAAACAGAGGCGGTTAAAAACACATGATCTTCACATTTTTATAACTCCTTTTTTTCCTCTTGCTTTCTCAGTTGGTAAAAGCCCCCCCAAATGATTCTAAAAGCTTTAGGTTTTTGCTTAAAATTTCCCAACACACAATAAATTTTCATTTTGTCGTTATTACCTTGGCATTAGTTTTTTAAAGTTTACACGAAATATTGTTCACATAAATTTTAAACCGCATCAGACACTTATTTATAAAAACACAAAAAGAAACGGAAAATTTTCTGGTTACAAAATTGTAACGTAAACTTGCATTGGAATTTAAAGCTGATCAGCACTCACTACTCATAGCACATCAGTTTTTCGGTTCTCCTTATTTCATTTTTGATTCAAATTTTTTCCTTTTTCACCAGATGTTTTTTTGAGCTTTTAACTATCAAAATCCTTTATGTACGACATTGCGCAACTGAATGACATGCTTGTCCCTGAGTTATTGGACGTAGCAGAACAATTAAATATTCCCAATCTCCGCTTTACAGGTAAACAAAACCTTATTGATCAGATAGTCAACCAACAATCTGGCGGCATTAAACCAGATCCTCAACCTGTTACGGATAAGCCACGTCGCAAACGAATAGCCAGAAGCAACGACGCAACACCTGTTGCAAATGAAAATGCTGGCGAACAACACAATGTCGCCCAGTCCGAACAAACAGAAAACACCTCCGCTCAAAATAGCCCAGAGCAACAAAATAACCCGGAACAAAATAGTTCCGATAAACCCAAAGAGGAAGAGTCGGAACCCAGCCAGGAACCAGCAAGACATGTTGGTGCCAAAAGAGGCCGCAAGCCAAAAGCAAAAGAAGAAGATGCACAATCGCATTTTGAATCTCAACAAAATCAAGCGACTGAATCTTCTGCTTCACAAAATGTGGAAGCAGACGGCAATTCAACAACTGAAAATACGGGTGAAAATACTGCTACAGAAAAGACAGAAAAACCCCAGCCTTTCAACTTCCGCCAGCAAAACCAACGCCGCGACCAGGTCTTCAATATTGAATTTGACGGCGTAATTCAAGGGGAAGGTGTTTTGGAAATGATGCCCGATGGATATGGTTTTCTCCGCTCATCAGACTATAATTATTTATCGTCACCTGATGATGTGTATGTGTCGCCTTCTCAAATAAAATTATTTGGTTTGAAAACGGGTGACACAGTTGCCGGCTATGTCCGTCCACCAAAAGAAGGTGAAAAATATTTTGCACTGCTAAAAGTGGAAACCATCAATGGCCGCAATCCTGATGAAGTAAGAGACCGTGTACCTTTCGATTATCTTACCCCGCTTTTTCCCTACGAAAAACTAAATCTTTTTACAACAGCTAATAATTATAGCACACGCATTATTGACATTTTTACACCCATCGGAAAAGGCCAGCGTGGATTGATAGTGGCTCAGCCAAAAGTTGGTAAAACTGTCTTGTTGAAAGAAGTAGCCAATGCTATTGCTGCCAACCACCCTGAGTGCTACCTGATGGTGGTGCTGATAGATGAAAGACCGGAAGAGGTAACAGATATGGAACGCAGCGTGAGAGCCGAGGTGATTGCCAGCACATTTGACGAACCTGCTGAAAAACATGTGAAAGTATCGGCTGTGGCTCTGCAAAAAGCCAAACGCTTAGTCGAGTGCGGACATGATGTAGTCATTTTGCTGGACAGCATTACCCGTTTGGCAAGAGCGCACAACACAGTAGCACCAAGCAGCGGTAAGGTATTGAGTGGTGGTGTGGAAGCCAACGCCATGCAAAAACCAAAACAATTTTTTGGCGCAGCCAGGAAAATAGAACATGGAGGTTCGCTCACCATTTTGGCGACGGCCCTGATAGAAACCGGCTCTAAAATGGATGAAGTAATTTTTGAGGAATTTAAAGGAACAGGCAATATGGAGTTGCAGCTCGACCGTCGCCTTGCCAACAGGCGCATTTTCCCCGCCATTGACTTGGTTGCATCCTCCACACGCCGCGACGATTTGTTGCTTGACAAAGAAACGCTACAACGGATGAATATTCTCCGTCTTTACATGAATGATATGAACACCGAAGAAGCCATGAACGAACTGCTGAGAAGAATGCGTGGCACAAAAGACAACAACGAATTTTTAGCCAGTATGAATGGATAAACCATTTACCATGTTTACAATAGCAAAACCACCGTGAGGTGGTTTTTTGTTTCATTTTCTTCGCAAATCATTCGGGTGGCTTTTCATGATTAAAATGGGTCAACGTATCGCCTGTCTTGAGCTATTTTCATTTTCTTGATTACTGCCAAGGCGAAAAGGCAACCAAGATTTTGCAAGAGATGAAGGATAAAATGTAATTTTAAACTCTTAAAACATAACTATGTCAGGTGCAGCAATCAGGGACAAGCTATATGATTACATAAGGGTAGCAGACGAAAAAAAATTGAAGGCTATTTATAGTTTACTGGAAGACGAAATTACGGAAACACAAGAATGGTGGAAAGAAGCCACCTTTATAAATGAGTTAGACAAACGAGTCGAAAACTGGGAATCTGGCAAAGAGAAAGCATACTCCATTGCAGAGACTAAGCAATATTTTGAGGAGTTAAAAACAGCAAGAAGCAAGTCGTCAGTCTCTTTCACCCCCGCCGCAATCCTTCAAAGAAATTGAAAGACTAAATTGCTCATTTTCCGATAGCAAAACTAGCAAAGGCTGGCTCATAAAATACATCGTTTAGTTAGTTTCCCAAAAATACAAATGGCTCAACGCATCCCCTGCATTGAGCCATTTGTATTTTCTTCATTAGCAAATTAGCAAATTAGCACATCACCACATTAGCTAATTTTTATTTCTGCTTCAAAAAGCCCCACAGTCTTATCACCGCTTTGAACGTGTCGGGGTAGTTGCCCTCCAGCACTTTCAGCAGGCTTTTCATTACTTTTTCTAATTGTTTGCGGCTTTGTTTCTTTAGGCTCACGCTGCCGGTCACCGTTTTGTCGGTGGCTTGTGTTGCATCCACAGCCTCAGTAAATTTCTTTTGTATATCCTGCCAAAAAGCGGTGCCGAATTCTTCTGCGGCAAAACCATCGTCGGCAATGGCTTTTATCATGAGTGGCAATGCTTTTACCCGCTCATCTTTGTCCAGCACCATTCTAAAAGAGCCGCCTTGTTTGGTAATGCCAAAGCGGGTAAATTGAGGCTGGGCATTCTTCTTTTTATATTTCTTTTCAATGTAGGTTTTCACATCTATGACTGCGGTGTCAATTGTTGCATTCACCTGTTTCAGCGTAAATGTTTGGCTTTGCCGGTTACTCCCTTTGCTTGCC
>JAYTGA010000027.1:0-17794 GCA_043733905.1 Segetibacter sp. | reverse complement strand
CTCGTATGCGATGACTGGCTTTGTTGATTAACTCATTTTTACAGAAACGTTTAAACTGTAAGAGCACCTTCGGAGCTAAAATCCACAAACTCCGCACTTTTCTATAAACACGAAACTCCTTCGGAGTGTAATAAAAGATGTGTCCACACGATAGCGCCATGGCGGGGCTTCCTTGTACTGAATATTTTCATGGCGGCTTTGCCAACAGCTACTTTGTCTTGAATCGCTCTTTAAATTCATCGTCATCAAAAAACTTTGGCATTTGCGAGGAACTGTTTGAGGAAATTGCATCTGTTATCTCTTGACATTTTTTTGCGTTCGTTATTGCAGTGCTTAGAAGCGTTTTTAGTTTTAGGTAAATGTCATGGTCTTGCTTTGTAAAGTACTCGCTGGTTTTAGTATAATCCTTCAAATGCTTTTTTAACTGACGTTGAGCTGAATTACAGTCGTTGAACTGTTTGCAGGTATCTTCAAAATGTTGTAGCAGCCAAAATTCAAGACATGGATTGTTTAGGATTAGCACCACATTTTTAAAATCTGCCTCAAATATTTTTTTGTACTCAATCAAAGATTGAAGCGGAGTTTTTGCTCCTCTTGTTGCTGCCCGTGTTTCACTTACAATTACATCAAAGTCAATGATCCAAAACACACGGGTATAATCTTCCGAAAGCAATTTGGCTAACTTAAATTGCTCTTCCAGCGATTTCTTTTGTGGAATGCGTGGTTCAATCTTTACGTTTAAACCATGTTCATTTCTGTTCAGCATTTGAAAATACCATACCTCGCATTCGCCATCGGCAATGATGGCGAAGGTTTTCCGGGGTTGTAAAGGCTTGCGTTGGTGGTGTCTCATTTGCTCAAATCAATGTAGTAATCGCCTAAGTTAGGGGTACCTTTTAGCCTGCCGCTTTTGTAGGCATTCAGCACATTAGTAGTGTCTCGAATGGCGGATGTATCAAAGTCTGCCAGCGAATACAATTCTGTTGCACCCGTTTCTGACTTATCGGTAAACCAAATGGCATCGTTGCGGAACAGGTCTTTATTGTCTAAAATTTCGCGGTTATGAGTGGTTGCTATTAACTGCGATTGTTTGGCATTCATTAGAAATGAAAGCAGGAAATGGATGTACAACTCGGGGTGTAAAGAGGCTTCTAATTCGTCGATGGGCAAGACACATGGCTCTTTGATAAGTAAACACAATAAAGCGGCAAAGCCGTAATAACGCTGCGTTCCATCTGATTCAAGTTCTAACGGAAGTTTATACAATTGGTTATCTACCGTGTGCTCTATAGTAGTTTTGGTAATTGTTGTGATAGTATTTGATTGTTGTAACTCCTCTTTTTGAAAAATAATATCAGAGACATTTAAATCAGCCCTCTTCAATACATTCAATACATCCCTTTTATCAACCCGCTTATTTATAATAAGTGATTCCGCAAAATTTTGTAATGGAGTAGTAGACCCTACGGTATGTTTTGCAAAGAAAAAAAACCAATGTATGACTTCGCTCAACTCCTTTATTTCAATATTCGTTTTTAAAAACCCTCCCAACACCGGACGGTTCCAAAGCGTGTTGGCTTCTAATGATTTCTCAAAAGCTTTGTCAACTTTTATTTTGCTGCCGAAAGTAATAGCGGTTAATTGTTTAGCCAAGTCAGTAGTTCGCTTGTAAATATTGGCTTTGTTGGGGTTGTAAAAATTGAGTTGCTCATGTATGATAGCTTGTTTTGAAAACACTATTTCATAACTGTACTTAACACTGTTTTGAATAAATTCGATGGCTAAAATGCTGTTCTCATTTGGCGTGTGTGGGTCAAAAAGAAAAGGCTGAAAATCAAACTCGTCCGTTTTTTTACCTAGCGGTTCCATCACCATTTCCAACAAAAAATCCAACGCCTTCAACACCGTGGATTTCCCCGACCCATTTGCCCCATAAATCAACGCCAATTTTAGCAGCCGCAGTCCACCCGGTGCATTGATAATGTAATGCTCTTCGAGATGCGTTGATTTATCCGCTTCAAAAGAAAGCGTTTGCCGCTCTTTGATGGAGCCAAAATTTTGAACACTAAAATTTATAATCATGATGGAGGGTCCCTTTTTGTGTTAAAGCTAAACGTAAAACGAGAAGTTTTATTTTCATTTTTTGCAAGTGATTTACAAAAATAGGCTTAAAAACTATTCCTGCAGGGTTTTTAAACTAATGAAAATTACTTCCCTTCAATATATTAGATTCTTCAATAAACCTCCAAAAACCATTACCTGGCATCTGCATTTTTACAAATAGGCTCCCGAACTTTTAAATCCGCCTATGAGGTTTAACATTAAGATAAACATTCGGTGGCAGCCTGCACGCTGCTCCGCTCGTCTCATTTTGGCGAAGCCGGAATAAAATGCAATGCAAAGTGGGTCTATAACTGTCTTGTGTAGTGAAGAGATCCGAACATTTTCTCGTAAAACTTGTCTTTATAGCTACATTTGGATCATGAAATTTGTAGTACTAAATGGCGAATTTACACAACCTCATACTTTACACTAAACATCAAAAATAATCATGGGAGTCTGGAAACAACTGGCGGAGTATCTCTACATCAAAAAAAGAGACCCAAACGACCAACGCACACAATGGATGAAATATATGCACGGCATGAACCGCATTTCGCTGCTCATGTTTTTGGTAGCATTGACGGTCATGATTTTTAAGTTATTTATTATTCCTTTTTTTAGGAAATAGATTTTTAAACTGCACAATGGGTAAACCAGTGAATTGCTTTCTGCGAAGCAGAAAAACATCTGTTTTAAATCCATTTATGTTTTATTCAAATCCACTAAAAAATCCTTTTAATCCGTGTCAAACTCCCGAACAGAAATCGGGACAGGCTGTTTTCTATAATCTACTTAGAAACTGTTTAAAAATAATTAAATAGTTCTCCCTTTATTCTCCGTGTTGTCTTTTCTCTTGTATTCTCTGTGGTAAAATAGTATATTGACTATTCACGCAACAACGCCAAAAGGAGAAACAGGAACAACCACTCTCACATTTTAAAGTTGGATTCTTTTCCTGTAAAAATCCATTGAAAACTTGCCACTTCCTTTGATGAGAATGTAAACAAGCAATATGAGTACAATGATGGACAAAACAATCTCCCCATTGCTGGCCAACGCATTGGGACTCAGGTTGTAATAAACTGCACCGATAATGACCGGTATCTGCAAAATGACAGCAAACCGGGTCAATAATCCTAAAATGATAAACGCACCCCCAAACAAGTGTGCAAAACCAATATAACTCAATAAGAAACTGACTTCAGACGGGGAAACAGTTTGCCGCAACAGCGTTTCTAAAGCCACGCTATGGCTTACAAAATAAAAACCTTTCACCATCAGCAGAAATCCCGTCAGAAGCCTGATGCCTAACTGAATGAATGTCCATCTATCGTTAATGGCAATTTGTCGTTCAGTTAAGTTGTGTGTAGTATCCATAAGGATCATTTTTTTATTGGTTATAAAATGAACTGCACAATTTAGGCCAGCCCTGTTGTGGGATAAAAATGAAGGGTTTGGCAATGTTCGCAAACACAGTCATCAATACTTTGAAAGGGACAAAACCGTCTCATCTCCCGAAGAAAAATCGGGACAAACTGTGTTCAATCATCTACTCATTGTCTTATGCTTTGTGGAGTATAAAACCAATTTTTTCAGCGTTTCAATGTTACTTTAGCATTCAATCATCAAAAAACAACCCGGGACCATGGGAGTCTGGAAACAACTGGCCGAGTATCTCTACATCAAAAAAAGAGACCCAAACGATCAACGCACACAATGGATGAAATATATGCACGGCATGAACCGCATTTCGCTGCTCATGTTTTTGGTCGCATTGACGGTCATGATTTTTAAGTTGTTTATTATTCCTTTTTTTAGGAAATAGGTGTTTTTTTAGGATAAACGACTGCACTGCCAGTAGCATAGTCGCAAGTGAAATTATACTTTCTCTACAATGACAGCAGTCCCATAAGCCAACACTTCTGTAACCCCGTTCATGACTTCGTTTGCATCGTAGCGCATATTAATAATTGCATTGCAACCCATCATTTTTCCATGTTCAATCATTAGTTGCAAAGCTTCTTCCCGTGTTTTTTCGCACAGTTCAGTGTAGATGGCACTTTTGCCTCCAAACAAAGTCATAAAACCACCGGCCATATTACCAAGTAAACTTCTTGACCTCACCGTAATGCCGCGAACCAATCCCAGTTGCTTTGTAACACGATAGCCTTCTAAGGCATTGCTTGTTGTAATCATGACTAAATCATTCATTTGACTAATTTTTTAAAAATATTTTAGAAAAGGTAAAAACAATTTATAATAGCAACAAGCTTTGCGACCGGGCTTACATTCATTGCTCGTCCGCCCGGAACCGCTGCTGATTAAAGATATAAAAGTACAGGTTAACAAACAAAAGCCCGGCGATGTTTGTCCAGCCCGGATGAAGCACAACAGCCATAAAATGACTATTGCTCCAATCAAGCCCTGCTTTGCACAAAACACAGTTCATGTTGTGCGTTTGCTTTTTATCAGTACTGTTGTAATTTAAAGTAAATGATAACAATTAGCCAAAAGATTAAACTCACAACTCCAATTGCAACTATTCTTTCGCCGTGTTTTCTTTCTTCTTTGCTGTAAGTATAAACTTGTTCTCCATCACGCAATGTCTTTTTTGAGTATGCCAGGTCGTAACCAAACAAGATTGCAAAGACCCCTCCGAATATTGCTGAAAAATATCCTCTGTAGATTAAATATTTGCTTGTTGTTTCTTGTTTTGAAAGGTCTTTAGTTCGTTGTTCAGTTAATAGCTCAACAATTTCAGGTTTAATTTCTTTTCCTCTGTCAGCAAGAATTTTTTGTGCTAATTGGTAGTGAAACTCCCCCCATTCGTCAGGCTTAGAAATAATATCGACCAATTCTTGGTTGTCAAATTCAAATAAGTAGTAGTCCGTGTCAACCGAATTAATCATTTCCTTATAATATTCGTTTAAAACTTTTTGAGCTTTATTAAAATCTTGCGGTCTAAGTTTTAAATTAATGTCAGTGTTAAATGAATTGTTAGCAAACGTTGCATCAAAAAACTGTTTATCGTCTTCAATTGTGAACTCAATGCGGTTTGCCTTTAAATGCTCTCCAATTTCTGTTGCAAGTCCTATGTCATTATATTTTTTAAATGTCAAATAATTTTCTGTCATTTTAGTATGGTTGTGTAAAGTGACGCACAACAAACAGATATTGCTGCAAGGCTGGAATTCAGTGCTTGTCCAGCTCGGAACTGAAGCCCAATAAAGAAATAAAAATACAAGATAAAAAACAAAAGCTCAACACCCCGACTTTCTACCGCACACAATTTGTCCCGATTTTTCTTTGGGAGTCCTGCTTTTTCGTGTGTAGGTTTAAATTACGCTTTGCTTAAACTTATAAACCAGTGGGGGAGGACCCCTGGTCTTCAGGATGAGCGACGGCCGCGAAAATATGCCACAAAAGAAAAGATTGCACCTCCAAAACACATACCTGTGCCAATCAGGCGCACAACATGTACAGCTCGAATGTACTCGAAAGCAGGGTTAGTTAGTATGGCTAAAAGGTTCATGACCCCAAAGATAGTAAGCACAAAAAAAATGCGAAGAAAACTGCGCCGATCGTTCATTGATTGTCCTTTTAATTGTTTATCTAATTCGAGATTTTATCATAAAATATAGCTTTGCTTGAGCTTAATAAACAGTGCTTTCCCAAAAAGTCGGGACAAGTTATGCAGGCAGGGCATTATTTTTTGTCAAGCCCGGAACTGAAGCCCAATGAAGATATAAAAGTACAGGTTAACAACCAAAAGCCCCCCCTGAAAACCCGATGACGGGAGAACTTTGGGGGCATTTGGCTATTCTTCTTAATGTTGGTGGCAGGTTTTTTCGTCACATTAAAAGGCTGTTGCAAATTCGATAGCAAATTCTGTTAGTTTCACTTTACCTAATACTGGCTTATTTTTATAATAGTCTTCAAACAGTTTTCCATTGTGCATACTGGCATTCATTTCTGCTAAATCTGCTGCAATGCTTGGGTTCATTCCAATTTTCTCTAACCCACTTTGGGTTTGTTCATCAGAAATAAGTAACCATTTCATTTCAGGCTTTCCAATTGCTGCTCCTAAAATAGTGGCAACTTCGTTACAAGTCAATTCGTCACTTGCAACGTAGCAAATCTTTCTACCAACAACTGGTGTTTCAATTTCATCTATAATGCTGGAAGCAATGTCGATTGGTGAAACCCAAACAATTTTATCGTCTGCACCATAGTTCGACATTATGTTTCCTGTGTGTTTAATTACATTTACAAAGCTTTTTAAATTGTAGTAAAATGCTGTTGGTCGCATAAAAGTAATTCCAACATTTGACAGTTTGTCAAGTATAGCCTCTGCGTTGTGGTGTGCAAGGATAATTCCTGATTCTTTGTCTAAATGGGCACCGATGCTGCTCAAATGTACTACTCGTTTAACTCCTGATTTTTCGATTGCCTGAACATAATTTGTGGCAATGCGTCCATAATAACTTTTTAATTCAAGGCTGTGGTTAAAGAAATTGTTTGGTGGTATCATTGTATAAACTACGTCTGCACTTTTGAAAGCTTTTGTCAAAAAATCAACATCTTCTAAAGTTCCGATAGCAGCAGTTGCTCCCAACTCTTCAATCTCGTTTTGCTTTTCTGGTTTACTGCTAATAACAGTTACAGAGTGTCCTTTTTGTAATAATTCTTTTGTAAGTGGTTCGCTGATGTGTCCTAATGAACCTGTTATTGTAATTTTCATTTTCTATTTTTTTTGTTTCAGATATTTTGATGTGTCATAGTAGCAGTGTAAACTTGCCACCAACGACAGAGCTTTGTGCCGGCAGACCATTGTTGTTTGCAGCCCGGAACCGCTGCCCAATAAAGAAATAAAAGTAGAAGATAACAACTAAAAGCCCAACAGAATTCCGTCCGCCGAAACCGCTGCTGATAGCGAACTACAGCTGAAGATTACAACGTCCAGCCACACTTGCAGCAATACCCATGTTGGGCGTTCGTGCTGTTTAGTAAAATCGGTTTTATAACTATTCAGGAAGCGTTACAACAAAAAATGGTTGTCCTGTACATTTATCGTATTTCATTTCAAATGATTTTGGAAAAATACGTCTTCCGTTGTCAAAATAAAATGAAATTGAATTAAACTTCCATGCTGCAACTGGAAAGTGCTTTTCAAAAAATGAGGCCGGTTTTTTTGAAGTAGTTTGTTTATCTATTGTTGGTATTTCTTCCTTTGTAGCCAAAAACATGTATCCAACGATAGTAGCACCTTTAAAGTCAACTAAGGATAAAACTTGCGTACTGTCCCTATGTTGAATGTCAATAGGTCCAAAATATTTTGTCTGAAGAAGTTCATCTTGTTGAGGAATTTCAAAATTGTCAACTTTGAGTGGAATACTAAGTTCTAATGGAGCATGTCGCTCAATATCAATGCAATCTGGAACTACTGAACCTTTAGGGTAAATATTCAAAACAGGTTCTGCGAATGTGAGGTCTCGTATTGTTTGCTTCCACGCTGGGCTTTTAATTTTATTTGCAAGTTCTTCTGGTGAAAAACCTCTGTCATTCCAAGAATTACCAATACGCTGCTTTATGTCATTTTTAAATTCTTCAAATAAGGGAGAATTAAAGTCAATTTCAAAGTCTGCATTAACGCTCATCGTCTGGATAGCATTCACTACACGTTCAACATTATAAGAAACCTTAAGAGATTGTTCTGCCGCAATTCTTGCTTTTGTAGCTTCCGTCTGTTCAGCTTTTTGCTTTATATTTTGTTCAACGATTTTGCTTGTTAATCCTAATCCAAGAGAAATGATTAAAAAAGATAATGCAATCTTTCCACTCCTTGTAAGCTTGCCTGTTTCTTTGTCTTTGTAATTAAATATGACACCAAACATACCCAAAATTCCAGACAAAACGATAGACAAATATTGAATACTTGTTAGTAAAGTTTGCAGTGTATTTTTATCCATAAAATCTTAAAGTTGTTGCTTTTGTCAAACTATGAATTTCTAGTAATTTCAGTGCATGACGCCCAACGCCCCGTCCGCTTGCCGAAGGTGGGGAAATTTACGTTCCTTCTGCTCGGACTTCTGCTGAACGGTGAAGCGAATGTACAAGAAACATTCAAACGCTCAATAGCGGACTTTCTGCCGGGACTGAAGCTCAATAATGAGATGCTGCTGAAGCTCCAACTTCCTGCCCCACTTTTGGCAAACGGCATGTTAGCAGCTGGCAAGTTTCACTCGAAGTGCTACTGATTATTCAATCCATCCAACCTGTAAAGTCCCTCCTCATTTCGTTCTGTTTATCCTGTCGTGCCCATTCAATTTCTTCTTCCCAATGTCTGATATGTCCAGCATAATCTAACGGATTTGGAAGTGTGTTTACCATTTCAATCAGAGAACTTAGAAAATTTATATGAGCATCAATTTGAGGAACTCGGCTACCTGAAAAAACTCCATTCTTTTCAAGCCAAAAGTCCTTTACAAATTCGGGGTCTTTATTTAGAATTAATAACTCTTTCAAAAAGCGTCGAACCTGATCATTGAAGCGATATACAACTACGTTAAGGATGATGTGAATGTGTTGCTTTGAGGTATGGTGCTTGGAGATAAACTTACTTATGTATCCATAAATGTTTTCCAATTGTTCAGCATTCACTTTTTGACCTTTAAACAAAATATTTGCAGGATGCTCAAAATTTGACCAAATCGGAGCTTTAGAAATAATTATTTCCAACGCTTTATCCAGGAGTTCTTCATAAACAGGCAAGTTCCAAATGAATGTAAGATTTAAGCTGTCAAACGAAGAATGCAGGAAGGTTACATCCTTTGTTGTTTCTTTCAAATACTCAACTAAAAAATAGGGATCTAATGAAGATACAGCAGCTATTTCAGAACCATTATAATCATAGTGAGTATTTCTTTTTTTAGCCAAATAGAATATCTTTTTTAGCAAATCAGGTTGGTCTGCAAAATAAATTGCACTGTTTGCGCAAATGCTATGGTCAAAAAATAAGTTTACACTATTGGCTTTCGACAGAATGATTTCAGCAATGTAGGAAACAACGTTTTTGTGGAACTCTACAGAAGGTGATAATTCTTTTTTTGAGATACTAAATTGTTTCTCGAATTTGATATACTGGTGCAGATTGTAAAAGCCTAATTGCTCGGTCAATGACATAAGAAAACCAATGAACTCCTGAAGGATAAATTCGTCTATATCCTCTTCTTCTATAGCCTCAAAGAATAATTGCTTCCAGAATTGCTTTTGCTTGTACTCATATCTATTAAGGTGAGCGTAAATTTCTCTTGGCTCAACTAATTTTCTTTTGATGGGATTGAAGATTAAGTTGCCGTAATTTAACGGAAAAGAGTAATTACTCACCATTACTAATTCTATCGCCTTGTAATAAAGTTTAGTATTAGTTTCAGCAAGCGCTATAAATAAATTAGGCAAGTTAGAATCAATCCAATGTGCATCATTGTTTGCTGCTGCATCTTTATACACAGCTTCTAATTGGTCTAATGTTTTTTCAATAAAGCCAATGTCTTTGCCAACAACATAATTTGCGATTTCTTCTTTTTGCTTTTGCTCTCTTTCCTCATAATTCAGATTTCTTTCATCAAACTTGGAGCTAAAAAGTTTGGCGATTTGCATGGAAGCAGAATTCAAAAAAGAATCCCATTCAAACAAAGGACTAATACCGTTCTCGGTTAGTGTATCAACATATTCATAAACCAACTTGCAATGAGAGTAATTATCTGGGCTAAGGTTTTTGTTGATGAAACCCGCTATTAGTGGCTGCTCATCTGCATAAACGCTGGCATCAAAACTTCTTGGAGTTCGTGCATATTTATTAAGGGCTGCCAAAACCGCAATCTCATTTTCAGCAAACAGCATAAATAACTTTTCCAAAATCTTTTTTCGTAACTCCATTAAGGAATCAGTTTTCCGGAGAGAAAAATTATAAATCATCATTTGCCCGCCCCCTTTTCCTTCTACCTGATGATAATCCCAACCAAGGAAAGCTGGAGATATAGATAAAAATAGCTGGTCTGCTATTGCTTTTTCTCTTTCCGAAAAGTCTTTATTATCGAATGCCTCTAGCAAGGCTACTTGACGTGGAAAACCCATGCTATAATCAAAGCGGTGAAACGCTAAATGTTCTGAAAGATGCTTTAGTGTTTCAGGAATCTTTGAGGGTTGCTTGAACATTAACTTCAATCCTAAGTCAATTGCTTCTCTTGTGAACATGGTGTTGTGTTCCCAAAAATTCATCAGCAGTTTGATATATTCAGGAGCCCAAACAAAATCATTGACCTTGTAAGTGTATTGAATGTTTATAAGGTCTATTTCCTCTTGATTTGAATTATCAATCCAATTCTTGATAAACAAAAGAGTATCGACTTCCCTGTAGAACCAAAAAATTTCAAAAAACTTGTAAAGGCTTTTTTTGTCGGCTTCTAATTTTTTTTGTCCAGCTAAGATTAAGCTGGTTACACGGTCCTTTAATTCCTCAAAGCCAAAAGTGTTTATCAGGTCAATAAATGTTTTGTTGATTTTTTTATCGTAGTTCTCAATAAATGATACAAGCCAATCAGTATAATTTATGGGTGCAGTATTTTCGTCAATAAACGTTTTGTAGAAAACATAAGTGGCTAAAACTTGATCGGAAATTTTGGCTACTTCAGTTTTGAATACATCAACCAATTCAGCTTTTTCCAGATCAATAAAGGTTTCCCAGAGTTCGTTCCACTTTATATTGAACTGATTTTCTAAAATTGCTTTAACGGCTTCATTATTTCTTTCCAGAACTCCAAAAAACGCAAGTATCCCAAGTGCTTTAAGATTTTGAGGATGGTCTAAAAAAGAAATATCGTTTTTTACTTTTTGAAAATATTGATCGTAGAGTGAAAAAACATTTTTTAGAATGCTTATGTCGTTATTCTGTAAAATTGATGAAGTTGCCATTAAAGCAAGACGACTGTTTCCTTTAGAAAGAGAAAGTACTCTTTCTAATACAATAGGGTCAAGTGACAAGCCTTCGGGCAAAAATTTATTCACCACTTCCCGTATTTCCTTGTCTTCAAGTTGCTTAACCAATACTTCGCTATAAGGAATGTTGAAAAGATATTTATTTAGATCTTGACGAACATAATCTCTGACTGTGATGACAATTTTGGTCGTGCCCTTATCCCTGCCATTTATAAATTGTAAAAGATAATCCAAGTTTGGCAAAGCCTTATTGGCATCATCAAAGAAGATGAAATACTTTTTCAAAGGCAAAATGAAAGTATTTAAATCATCCCATAAAGGAACAGGGCTACTGGCAATAACTCTAGGTTCATAACCCTCCTTCTCAAAAAGTTCTGCTAAGTGAACTGCAAGTTTTGACTTTCCAACTCCTTGACTTCCTGTGATAATTAAAATGTCGTTTGTAAGCAACTGCGCTTTGGCTTGATTTATTTCTGCTTCACGACCACTAAAGGGATTTGTCAATGATGGTTGTAGACCTCTCTCGGTTGTTTTGAGAAAATCAAGCAAAGTGTATAATGTTCCTTTTGTTGTTTTAACTCCGGGGATGTACTTATCAGCTAAGCCGGGGTAATAAAGTAAGCGGAAAGGAATCTCCTGAATTGAATATATTATAAGTGCGGCTTGGGGGTTCTGCTTTTTTACTTTTTCTTTTAGTGCATTATGCTCTTTAGCAGAGACTTCTTCAGTAAAACCTAAAATAACCTTTGATATTTTATCTTTTGGAACTCCTGTCTTAGCGACATTAAAGCAATGGTCAACATCATTTTTCAATTTGGTAAAAAAAGCTTCGCCCTTACTAAGTTTTTCTTGCGTGGTAAATTCACAAAAAATGTAGCTATCACCTTCTTCAAAAAAACTATCGGGACTTCCTTTGCTTGTTTTGTTTTTGCCTATTACTGAACCAGAAGAGCCAATGAACTTATATCCTTCCAAATGCAGGAGATGATTCATCATTTTTTGAAAAGTTGCTTGGTCAACTCCTAAAAGGTATTTTTCTATTATTGTTGTAATCATGCCGCAAATATAATTGACCTTTTGTTTCTCGTTCTTAGGTTGTAAAGTCTTGTGGAATTATTCTTGGTGTGCTCATTGCTTGCCGCTAACTCAAAAATATGCGAACCTTACCACCCCACAAAAAATATTTTTTAACATAAACCCCTTTCAAAATCAACGACAATGAAAATGCGAACATTGTTAAGAGGTTCGCAAATACAGTTTTGGCTTTTATGTTCGTATTATTTATTGTTTTTGCATCATTTTATCTATTGAGCTTTCTATTTTGCCTAATTCCTTTATGTTTACATAGGTGTACATTTTCCCGTACTTCAATCACATTATCCCATACTTCAATCGCATAATTAATAAAGATTTATAAACCCCATTAGCTGAAATTTAAACACAGCGTAACTTCAATTTCCCATCAATCAAAGGACTCAGTCCTGTAAAAAATCCAGTTTATTACTGTTTGCCCACATTCCAACTCCCCAATATTCAAACATCGTCATTCCCTCCAAGTCTCCGCAAAACCCTTTCACCTTCAATTTCCACCTTTTGTTTTTTAAAAACCTTTTTACAAACCCTTTCGACCTCTTCACAATCACTATTGACCCTTTCACCGTCAATCAGGAGTTCTTCACCGTCGCTCATGTCCTTATTACCGTCGCTTTCGACTTCATTACCATCGCTTTCCACCTTATTACCATTGCTTTTGGCCTCTTCACCAGCTCTCCCGACCTTATTACCGTCAATTTTGACCTCTTTGCAACCCTTGAGGACTTCATCGCAAGCTCTCCCGACCTTTTCGCCGTCAATTTTGACCTTCTAGCCAGCTCTGCCGACCTCTTCGCCGTTGATTTTGACCTTCTCGCCAGCTCTGCCGACCTCATCGCCAGCTCTGCCGACCTCTTCGCCGTTAATTTTGACCTTCTCGCCAGCTCTGCCGACCTCATCGCCGGCTCTCCCGACCTCTTAGCCGTCAATTTTGACCTTCTCGCATCCTTTCAGCACTTGATCGACATAAAACAAACAGGTTTTTTAACAAGCCAAATTTTTCACCGTCAATTTTGACCGACGTTACAAGCGGGGAAATATGGTTGCGAAATAATTTTTGAGTTGTTTATCATTCCCTGGTTTTGGAAATAACCCTGTCATTCTATGGTCTTTTCTTCTCCTTAAACTCACTTGGCGTCACCAGGAACTTAGACTTAAACACAGTGGAGAAATAAGCCTGCGATGCAAAGCCCACCTTGTAGGCCACCTCGGAGATGGTCAGGTTTTCGTTTGTCAGCAGGTATTTTGCTTTTTGCAGCCGCACGGTCAATATGTAATCGTTGATGTTGTAGCCAATCAAAGCCTTCACTTTGCGGTAAAGTTGCACACGGGAAATGCCGATTTCCTTACAGATTTCATCTACCGAAAAATCTTCGTTGTCAATGTTGTTTTCTACCAGCGATGTAAATTCATTGATGAATTTACGGTCTATTTTGTTCGATGAATTAGACCTTGATTCTGTGGGCAGTTCGCTGTTGTAGTGTTCACGCAGCACAGACCTGTTTTTCAAAAGTCCTTTTATGGTTTCTTCCAGGTATTCCAGGTTAAAAGGCTTTACCACAAAGGCATCGGCTTCAAATTAGGTAGAAATAAAAACAAAAATGAAAAAAATGTGCGGACAGCAATATTTGTTGCTAAATTGCTTGCACATCATGAACAAAAACAAACTCTTTCAGTGGTCTGTTGTGGCCGCTCTTGCCGGTTTCATTTTCGGATTTGACACGGTTGTTATCTCCGGTGCCAACCTGCCAATTAAGGAATTGTGGCACACTTCTCCTCTTTTCCACGGCTTTTTTATTATGTCCATGGCCTTGTGGGGTACTTTGTTTGGTTCCATTTTCGGCGGCATTCCTACAGAAAAGTATGGCCGTAAAAAGGTCTTGTTTTGGATTGGGATACTCTTTGCCATTTCAGCTTTCGGGTCTGCATTTGCGCAAAATCCTTACATTTTTTCCTTCTTTCGTTTCATGGGTGGCATAGGCATAGGCGTGTCGTCTGTGGTTGCGCCCACTTACATTTCAGAAATATCTACCCCCGCCACCCGTGGCAAACTGGGTGCTTTGTACCAGTTCAATATTGTCTTTGGCATTTTGATTGCTTTTTTGTCCAACTATTTTTTGCAAGGTGTTGGCGGTGCCAATGACTGGCGTTGGATGCTGGGTGTGCTGACCGTTCCTTCCATTATTTACACAGTCATGGTCATGGCTGTTCCCGAAAGCCCTCGGTGGCTGATCACAAAAAAGAATGACCTGGCCAAGGCAAAAGAAACCCTGCAACTGATAGGTGTAGCAGATGCCGATGCGGAAATTGCCACCATTATCAAAAGCAACCTCCACGAATCGCCTGGCGGAAAACCAACGCAGTTTTTTAGCAAAAAACACAGTGTCATCATTTCCCTGGCCTTCATGATTGCATTTTTCAACCAGCTTTCCGGCATCAATTTCATTCTTTATTATGCCCCTGAAATCCTTTCCCGCATTGGCCTGGCGGCCAAAGATTCGCTGCTCAATTCGATTGCCATTGGCGGCACCAATCTCATATTCACCTTTGTTGGTCTCTACCTCATAGACAGGCTGGGCAGGCGCAAACTCATGATCATTGGGTCACTGGGCTACATCATCAGCCTGGTCATGGTGGCCGGATGTTTTGCTGCACATGCAAGTCCGTTTATCCTCATGAGTTTTTTGCTGCTCTTCATTGCTTCACATGCGGTAGGGCAGGGGGCGGTCATTTGGGTGTTCATTTCAGAAATATTTCCCAACAAAATAAGAGCCTCGGGGCAGTCTTTTGGTGCAAGTGTCCACTGGGTGTTTGCCGCCATCATCACACTCATTACCCCCATTTTTCTTGATGATAAAAATGGCATTTTCAAAGACAATCCCTGGCCCATTTTTGCCTTTTTTGCAGGCATGATGGTGCTGCAACTTGCGTGGGTACTCACCAAAATGCCCGAAACCAAAGGTGTGTCACTCGAAGAACTGGAAGCCAGGCTAATCAGGTAATGCTGTTTGTAAAATGTGAATGAAAGAATAGTTGTAGCGGATTAGCTGGTTATTATTTACCTGATGAGTAAAATGCAAAAAGAGTGTTCAAATCCTTTTTCGCAAGGCAAAACAATGCTTCATGAAAATAAACAACAAGACCATGAAACAAAAAATATTAACAGGCTTCTTCACCTTTTTTGCTTTGCAACTATTAGCCTCCAACCTCATGGCACAATCAACCGATTGGATGAACGATGAACATCGTCCGCAGGTGCATTTTTCGCCAAAGGCGCATTGGATAAATGACCCGAATGGCATGGTCTTTAGCAACGGTATTTACCACTTGTTTTTTCAATACTATCCTGATGCCTCAGTCTGGGGGCCAATGCACTGGGGACACGCCACCAGCAAAGATTTGATGCACTGGAAGGAGCAGCCAATCGGCTTGTATCCCGACAGTTTGGGTTGCATTTTTTCGGGCAGTGCAGTGGTGGATAAAAACAACACAAGCGGCCTGGGTAAAAACGGCAAAGCCCCGCTGGTCGCCATCTTTACACACCACGATTTTGTAGGGGAAAAAGCAGGTACAAATACATTCCAAAACCAGAGCATTGCCTACAGCAACGACGAAGGAAAAACATGGACAAAATATGCCGGAAACCCCGTGGTGAAAAACTCTGGTATCCGCGATTTCAGAGACCCGAAAGTGATGTGGTTTGAGCCGCAGAAAAAATGGGTGATGACACTGGCTACCAAAGACAGAATCACTTTTTATTCATCGCCCAACCTGAAAGACTGGACAAAGGAAAGTGAGTTTGGCGAAACACTTGGCGCACACGGCGGCGTGTGGGAATGTCCTGATTTGTTTACGCTAAACGATGGTAAAAAGCAAGTCTGGGTGCTGGTGATCAACCTGAACCCCGGCGGCCCAAACATTGGTTCTGCCACTCAATATTTCCTGGGAAACTTTGATGGAAAAACATTTACCACCACTCAATCAACAACAAAATGGCTTGACTATGGCCCCGATGAATATGCCGGCATTACCTGGAGCAACACAGGCAACCGCAAAATCTTTCTTGGCTGGATGAGCAACTGGCAATATGCAGGTGTGGTACCCACCACCAAATGGAGAAACGCCCTGACACTGCCCCGTGAACTGACACTAAAACATGTGGGCAAAGACCTGTTAATTGCTTCTCAATTAGTTCCTGAGTTTTCGGGTATAGAAGCCAAACCTGTTGTCGTGGAAAATTTGAAACTTTCTAAAAAACTTGACCTTGCTGCAAAGACAGGTTCCATTCAACTGCCCTGCCGAATCAATCTTAACCTTGACAAAGCCGCCGATTTTTCATTGACTCTTGCCAACAGCAAAGACGAAGAAACAGTGATTGGCTATGACAAAAAAGCCAACCAATATTTCATTGACAGAACAAAGTCTGGCAAGGTTGATTTTGAAAAAGGATTTGCTTCCCGGCACACTGCACCCCGGTTTCTCAGCAGTGCAAAAATGAAACTTACATTAGTCATTGATGCAAGCTCGGTAGAACTGTTTGCCGATGGCGGATTGACTGTGATGACGGAAATATTTTTCCCTAATGAACCTTACAATCAAATTTATCTTCAGTCTGCGGGCAATGCGGTCATCAGCAAACTGGAGTATAGCAAGCTAAAAAGCACCTTGCGGTAGGGGCAATTTTTTTGTAAAAAAGTTCAATATTATTTTTGAAAGGATGAAGTCTTTATTTCAAACAATTGTTTTGTTGCCTGGCATTTCTGCAAACGTATTTGCACAGAGCGGGCAAGCGCAACCCATTCCCCAATTTACATTTTTCAAAACGGATAAAACTTCTTTTACCAACAAAAACCTGGCGCAAAACAAAAAGATGTTTTTCATTTTTTATGATTCAGGTTGTGAGCATTGCCGCCATGCCATGCAATTTATTAGTAGCCATTTTGCAGCTTTCAACAAAGTGGCTGTTTACGTTCTCACAATTGACAGCAAGGAGAAAATAAACCCCTTTATGCAATGTCATTAATTTAAGCCACTAAACCGGTTTATAGCACATATAGTATTTCCGTTTTTGTTGGTGGTTTCGTTTAAATTTTCTTACTGGTCTGATGGGTTCGGTTAATGGAGGAGAGCCTTCTGGCGACCCTTTTTATTGCTTCCGGTATTTTTTGGGTTACAAAGAAGGATACAACGGCTTTTTTCATGGTGGCGATGGCTTCTATAAAGTTGACCTGGTGGACATATTTCACCTTGACCGATTCCTTCTTTAAGGCTTCGTTGATTTGGCCGGACGGCTACGGCTGTCAGGTTCATGATGAATATTTTGGCATAAAAATCCTGTAGCACTGCTTTACATGATTTGCCGGAAAAATTCTTTATGCACACCCTGTGTTTGAAGGTTTTATAGCTTTCTTCTATTGGCCACCGGTGGCCATATAGTTCTTTGAAGTCAATGTGGTTGAGCGTATCATAGACCATCAGGGTGCGGCCCATGCAGGTGGCTTTACCGTCATTGCGGCGTGTAAATACGCCATATTCATTTTGGATTTCGGCACTGTTGGGCAGTTCTGCGGTGCTGCCGTCTATGCCAAAAAGATTGTAGCCT
>JAYTGA010000026.1:0-12434 GCA_043733905.1 Segetibacter sp. | reverse complement strand
GGCTCGCCGCCTGCCTGCAACCCCAGCCAAACACCCCGACAAATCCATAACAACCCCCGGTGCACGGCTACCGAAGGTTTCGTTCAACAGCGGTTTCATCCCTTGCCCGTTGGGCAGGACGAAACCTTAGTTATTGGCGGTTCGTGCTATTTGTCAAGTTGCAAGAGTTGTTGCATTTTGCACCGGTCTTTCAGTTTTTGATTGAGCAAGATATGAACATGATTTTTTGAAATCCGCAATAACTATAAAATAAAGAAACAAGTTGATAGCCCAGCCGACGAATGGTACAATACAAAAAATACAAAAAGCTAAAGTTTGCCCTGACTTTGTTTTAAGTCTGTCATCAAGTCTATGCCTATCTATGTATTGATTTACTTGGTTCGCCAAACCGTAAAAAGATATAAAAAGCCAATAAAGATTAAAGATTGGTATAAACAAATAGCCCGCAGCTTTTGAAGGTGTCACCATAGCATAGCCATCATCTTGAATTGTTTCCCAACACTTGTAATGAAATTTGTAAAACGAAATAAAAATTTGGACAAAGTAATATGCAATCACTAAAAAAAGAGCAGCAACTATTATGAACCACAAAATACCAATAAGATTACTATCTGAATGTCTATCTAAACTTGAAGCAATTCCGGAAATAATTGCTATTAAAATTCCAAGAATTACTCCTCTAATTGCAAAGCGTTTAAAGCTGTTAATATGAGCAGTATGGGTTAAGTTCACTTGCTCAAATGATACATTGTAGTTCATGATTTAGGTTTCGGTTTAAAATTATTTATGAGTTTGATGGAAGTCTTTTTTACTCAATTGCGCTCAAGTCTTAAATTTTGAGTGAGAAAGTATTTAAGCATGACCGCTAACATTTGTATTTACGCTAAAGTACGCAGCTTTTCCCATTAAACAATATTTCTCAAACATTGGATTGCAATTATTTATGCAAAAAAGCGGAACAAACAAAAGTTGCGGCAATGCTTCTTTTTTTTGTCATACATTTTTTCTTTTGCTAAACTACACCACATTTTAATACAATATAGTTTTCTGTCCCCGTTTTTTTTGAACCCATTTGTAACTACACAAATCATTCATTGTATTTATCTTTTTTAAAAAAAGGCTTTACTTGTACTAAAAAGAACTTTACTTATTATGAAAGAGATTTTGATCCGTCATAACCGATTTTGCCTCCATCATCATCAAGTCAGCCTTCTTAGTGATTAAGTCAGCCGTCTTAGTGGTTAAGTCCGCCCTCTTAGTGATTAAGTTGGCCTTCTTAGTGGTTAAGTCGGCCCTCTTAGTGGTTAAGTTGGCCCTCTTAGTGGTTAAGTCGGCCCTCTTAGTGGTTAAGTCGGCTCTCTTAATCGTTAAGTCGGTCTCCTTAGTGGTTAAGTCAGCCCTCTTAGTGGTTAAGTCGGCTCTCTTAATGGTTAAGTCGGTTCCTTTAATGGTTAAGCCCGTTTTTTCTTTCCTGATTGGGCATTTATTTTATAAAATTTCCCTGTTTTTTATAATGAACTATGTAAAACCAATATTTTTTTAAAAAAAAGTTTTGGCAAGGGTTGATCATAAAATAATTAAAAATGAACTGGTTACATGTTTATACAATCATTAAAATAAGCTAAGTGGAAAAAAAAATGCTTTTTTTTTGACACTGTACGCACTACAGTTAAAAAGTCAGCGTTAGAATGTAGGGCGATAGAAACATCATTAAAACCCCTTTACTTATATTATGGCAGTAGCTACAGCAAACCAGGCGTATTTTAATGGCATGAACGAAAGTGATCTGGACACTAAATCAGGAATCGTTCTTGACAACACAGCAAAGAGTACCATAGCAGCCAAAGTGGACCCGGAGTTCAAGGATGCAATGGAAAAAAGAGCTGACTACTTAAAAAAAGTAGGACCCGCTAAAACGGGAAACAGGGAGGCGATTGCCGAAAAGAATAAGGCAAAAGCGGATTACAAAGAGAGTCTTGAGTTTTTAATCATTGCCATTAACCAGGGGGCAAAAGGCAATGTTGCCATTTTAACCGGGATAGGGGTGCCACTTAATAAACTGGGTGCAAAAAATCCACCGGTAAAATTGGAAAAACCTGCAGGGCTTACGGCAGGGAACCAGGCAGTCAGCGGCAGTGTATTGTTGGATGTAAAAACTGCAGTAGGTGCCCGGTCTTTCATTTTTCAATATTCACTGGTGCCACCGGTGAAAGAGACAGATTGGGAAAACGAACCAAGCACAGCTAAGTCAATCGTTATCTCAGGATTGTCTGCCCGCACACTGGTTTACTTTAGAGTGATAGCCGTGGGCAGCCGCAAACAGCGCATACCAAGCGACGTGATTACGCTGAGCATTATGTAAGTGTGAAGTGTGAGGTGTAAGGTGTAAAGTGTAAAGTGTGAGGTGTAAAGTGTGATTCAAATAATAAAACAGCCGCTGTAAATGATTGCAGCGGCTGTTTTTCTAATTAACAATTAACAATTATTAATTACTGCCCGGCCAATGGCGGATATTATCAATTGCATTTTTATCAAAAATCAATATGAACTACTTTCCGCCGCTGTGGGTGTTCTTCACCCACAGCTTTTGATGTTTTGCAGGTTCTTCACCTGCAAACAATATCTGCACACATTATCTCATTGCCACATTAAGCCGTTCCATGATTTTTATGCTGAATAAAAGTCTATAAAATTATGTGGAATGAATCATTCAATGCATGGATGATGTTCCGCGTAAATTTTGCCTGTATAAAAACAAAACCGCACCTGCAAGAGCGGGTACGGTTTTGTTTTGTAAAATGATCCGGTTTATTTTTTTACTGAAAACATAGATGAATGAATGTCGTTTCCTGAATTGACTTTCAAGAAGTAGTGACCGTTGGCGAATGCCTGAAGCGGTATTGTTAACTGGTTTTTTCCTTCCTGAAAAGAAACAGCCTTTTGGTAAACAACGCTTCCCAGGGCATTGATGACTGTTAATTCTGCCGTTTTGCGCTGATTGCTTTCAAAGATCACCTGCACATTTTGCGAAGCAGGATTTGGATATAGCGACAGCTTATCGTTGACAGTGTGTTCTGCGGATGCTTTTGCTTTGTTCAATTCATCTGCATTATCTTTCAATACGCCATCGTGGCTGCTGATGCTGCCTTCCAAAGTCATCGCGCTATTCATTTCTACCTGCTTTTCTCCTGCCTTGCTAGTGTAAACGGGATTGGGGGGTAGCTGGCTGCAACTGGTATCGCAGGATGTGCTGGATACAATAACCCTATAACATGTTTTTGACCAACAATTGGCACTCACAGTTTGGCTTAAGCAAACAATGTAACTACCTACTGAGGAATAGGTGTGAGAAGGGCTTGTCACAGCTGAAGTTGTTCCGTCACCAAAGTCCCACAGGTATGACCCGCCACCTGTTGAAAGGTTCGTAAAATCAACAGTAAGAGGAGTTCCGAGGCAATATTTGGTCATGAAATTTGCGATTGGTTTACACGCTGTTTCTATGACTATTTTTCGGCAAATTTTTGACCTGCAAGTGTCTGTGCCTGTTATAAGAGTAGAAGTAAGGCATACCACGTAAGTACCGGAAGCAGCAAAAACATGAGTCGGGCTTGTAGTGGTAACAACAGGAGTACCATCACCAAAATTCCATTCGCTGCTTGCTGTTGCCAGCGATTTGTTGATAAATACTACGGTTCCGCCGGATTGTAGCTGGTACCAAAAATCGGCAGATAGTGTGCAGGGGTTACTGACACTGATTGTTTTGCAACAAACAGAACAACAGGTATCGCCCGGACAGGAAACGTTTCGTGCTTTCAGGCAAATAGTGTGCAGGCCCGGTGTCAGTACCTTATTGGTATTATTGGCCCACGAAGTTAGCACGCCATCCAGGTAAACAGTGTAAGTAGCGGTGGTTGGATTGATAGCCGTGTTGTAGATGAGTTTCACATACCTGCCGCTATCCTGAATGCAGAAATCTGATTTAACGGAGCAACACGGAATACTAATGATCCGGGTAATTGTATCGCAGCATTGAACAGAGTCGCACGTGATTAGTGTGATCGTATGTTCCCCGCAGGTACGGAATACTTTTACCGGGTTGGCAAGTGTAGAGGTGGTGCCGTCGTCAAACAGCCAGTTATAGGTCAGCGGCGCAACACCTGTAGATGTATTGGTCAGGATTGCTTTGTACCTGCAGGTTATACTGTCTTTGAATCCTGCTTTTACTGAACACAGATTAATCACGATTGTTTTGCAAACAGTCGCCTTGCACGTATCGCCGGAGCCATTCACATTTGTCACGGTCAGGCAGACTACATAGGATCCTGAACTAACGTAAGTATGCGAAGGATTTTTGATGGCAGATGTGGTACCATCGCCAAATGTCCAGGAATAGGTGACTGTACCATTGCTGCCGGTTCCATTGCCCACAAAATTAACAGTACCTGCAGTTTGTGTAAAGGTGAATGCAGCTACCGCTATGCACGTATCTCTGCAAAACTGTTGCTGAACTTGTAAAAAGTTATTGGAGACCTGGAACGGATTCCACTGCAATGGCGAAGGGATAGAGCTGGATTGAATCAATACCCCTGCTGTGGTTGATTTATGCAAAATAGCCACTTCATGACAATCAGTTGGTGTTTTCCCAAAAATATCTGTCTTAATCAAATGACCATCGCTGCCTCCAAAAACGCCGGGAATAGCGTTGGTACTAATGAGATAACCCTGTGTAACCCCCGGAAGTGCAGTATATAAAATGCCCTCCGGTTGGGCATCATCCAGCCAGAATGGTTGTGGAACTGAATTGGCAGTCGCCAGCCCCGGATATCGGTATAGAGTACCGGCAGTACCCACACCAACTATGCGCATAAAAAACGGATTGCCGTCAGCAAAATCAGGTCCGGCGCAGACAATGTCAGCCGTAGCACGACCTTTGGCTACGCACCGCGGATAAAGTCCCAGAGGCGAGTTGTCTGTCTTGGTATATATGGCAGCAGAAACCAATGCACCTGCGGGGCTCACCTCTACAAAATAAGGCGTAGAAGTGGGCACTGCACGTCCGGATCCCATTTGCGCCACACCTGCTATCAGGTAATTGCCCGTGGCCGCTCTGTAAAAAACATCATAGCCTGCATCGCCTGTTATGTTGGACGAGGAGACGGTCGTGGTAGGATACTGGTTTCTCCAGCATTCTGTGCCGGCACCATTATACACCGCTGCAAATGTTCTTGGTGTAGAAGCACCGGTAACAGATGACACAATCACCTCTCCTGTTATCACAAATTCGCCTGGCAAAGTCGTGGGACTTGGTGCGCAACCCGGGGCCGGAACGCCATTTGCAAGTTCCCTTACTTTCCAATTACCTTCCTGGTTGTAAACATTGCTCCACCTTACGATCCCAGTGGGCGAAAACCGTTGCAACATGATGCGTGGACCCGCAGGGATACTGCCTTGCGGAGGCATAAGGATATGCCCCACCGCTACCGCATCTCCATTGGGTGCCGTCACTATGGCTACCCCTTCCTCGTCGTTTCCCTGGGTGGTGCCTGGCACCGGGCTTTCCTGGTACCACAAAAAAGCCCCAGACAGAGTCATTCGACCCACAAACATCTGGTGGGGACCTGATCCTTGTGTCCATCCGGTTACGTAATAGGTGCGGTTGTTGTCGTTGGACGAGTCAACCGGAGCCAACGAAATGTCTCTGGCTATCATCCGCTTACCATTGTTTGAAATGGAACTGGTCATTAATACTCCCGCCGGAGTGTAACTTGAAATCCATAAAGTGCTGAAACCATCGGAATTGGAGGTGTTGCCAATGACCACATAACGGTTAATAGCGGCATCTTCAACCACTGCCCATTTTTCATCATTAAAAGGCGTTCCCGTAGCAACCTGGAAACGCTGGGCATAAATACTACTCATGCAGCATATAAAAACAATACTGCTTAATAAAAACTTTTTCATAAGCTTAAAATTTAGAAATGATTGCTTACTCACTTTAAGGGCTTTTCAGCATACTCCCGTAAAATAAAGTGGTGTTTAAAAACAAGGATAGACATCCCGGCAAATAACTTTTACAGTTATCAGAAGAGTATAGGTTAGCGAAAGAATTGTAAAACCTTTATAAAAAAATCAACTTTTAAAAGTTTTACAAGTTATTCATTTTTTTCCAGAAAATGAAGCGATTCGGTAAAATTTATCAAATGAAAAAAATAATACCTTATTCTATAAAAAAGATCAGAAAAGTTTTATTATTCTCTAATTTAACTTGCGGCAATAAATTTTTTACAGAAAAAAAGCTATACTGCAAAAGGGGCAAAAATATGATGCTGGTTGCCGACGATGTTAGTAATACCATCTGGATGGTAAAGCCAAAATGAGGGGGAAGATTTAATCTGGTGTTATTTACCCACAGCTTTTTATGTTTTGCTGTTTGTAGCAGGTGAAGAACACCTGCTAAAGGCGCAAAATACTTTTAAAATAATATTGCGGGTACAGATTTTTGCCTTAGTTTCATTTTTTAATTATAATCCATTCCCCCCCGTTAGGATTATTTGATGCGGCTTGCAAAGTTGAATTATGAAAACATGTATCTAAGTGTTTTTGTGAAACTATGTTTTGTTGCTATTTATGCAGTTATTAGGTTGTATTTAAACGATCATTTTAAATAAATTACATGCTTCAATTAAACACTGCTTCTTACCCTGCCGGGATTTATTTATTAAATCTTAAAAACACTGATGGCATTAGCCGAAGTGTGCAAGTAGTAAAAATTAATCAATAACACTTATATTTAAAGGTCGTAACAATTTGTTGCGACCTTTTTTTAATCATTAAATTTTAAAAGCCATGTCTAAAAAATTCTACTTGTTAATTTGTTTTTCTTTTTTGGTTTGCTCTGCTTTCTGCCAATTAATTACAGTAAGTGATACACTGCATCAAATAAACGGAGCTGCTTCACCTTTTAATCCGTCTAATGATTACACTTATGGTCAAACGATTTATCTGCAAAGTGAAATTCAGGGCAGCGGCACAATTACTGCCCTAACATATTATTATGCAGGAAATAAATTGACTAATTCTGATTCTATTACTATTTACATGAAAAATAGCGGAAAGAAATATTTTTTAGGAGATGGTATATTTGTTGACATTAACTCATTTCAGACTGTGTTTAATGGTAAAATTACCTACTCTACTATTCCGGGCCCTGTTACTATCACTTTAAACCAATCTTTTGCATATAACAGTGATGGTAATTTAATAATTGCTGTTAATGAACCGCGGCCGGGTAACGATTTTGTAGTTGCTTCGACACCTACGTGGTTTAATGGATATTCTAGACTTATCAACAATCATGATCGGAGTTACTATATAACTGATTTAAATCAGATTAATCCTGTCTATGTTCAAAATCAACCCCCTTTTACCTATACAAGTCCAGGTGGAACCGGGGGTCTTGCAAACGTTACGCTTCATGGCCTTACACCACTACCATGCCAATCCCCTAAAAATATAAGGTTTACAAACATTAATCATGACAATGCAAAAGTACTATGGCATCCCCCAGCTAATGCCCCTATTACCACGCAATACGATTTATATTACAGTACCAACGATATTGATCCTACAATCAGCAGCTCCTTGCCATTTACCAACATCAGCGATACCCAACAAGTGATTACTGGCCTGCAGCCAACCACCAATTACAAAGTTTGGCTACGCAGCAGTTGCGGTGGCGGCAGTCACAGCGTGTGGACTTTGGTAGATTCATTTAAAACGATTTGTGCACCTACACCTATACCTACCCTGGCAGAGCAGTTTGATGTTTGGCTGCCCAATTGCTGGGCAACGGCTGTAGGACAACTTACGGTAGCCGGTTCGCAACTTCTCTATGCCGATTATACTGCTTCTCAATACTGGAGCTGGCGGGAATGGAGAAATGTGACAGGAAGTACCAATAAAGCAGCGAATACATCTTTGAGTAATGGTCCTAAATATTATTGGCTTGTCAGTCCTCCTTACGATTTGGGCAGCGGCAACAATAAAAGCATTGAATTTGACATGGCGCTTACTCAAAACTATAATGTGCAGCCCACCACTTTGGACAATGACGATACCATTGCTGTGGTCATATCTACAGACAACGGCACTACGTGGAGAAAAGCTGATGTATTGCAAATCTGGACAGCCTCCCAAACCATTGCTTTTAACGGGCAACATGTTATTATTCCACTTGGCAGCTATAGTGGCGTAATCCGCATTGGTTTTTATTCACAATCACAAACTTACACCGGCACAGTCGCCAACCTTCCACGCATTTTTGTTGACAATGTAAAGTTATCCGTTGTGCAACCAGTCACGTTATTATCCTTTACCGGGCAAAAACAAGATAGCCGCAACCTGCTGCAATGGCGTACCGCCACCGAGCAAAATAACAGGGGGTTTGAGCTGCAAAAATTGGCCAACGGTATTGATTTTATCAGCATTGCATTTGTGCCAACTAAAGCCAGTATAGGTGGCAACAGCACTGCATTATTAAGCTATAATTATAGCGATACAAAACCTTTTACAGGTAACAATTACTACCGCCTAAGACAAATAGACTTTGACGGCAAATCAACCCTAAGCAATGTTGTTTTAATAAAAGGAAGCCGTGGCAATGAATTAATGCTATCAGCTATTTACCCAAACCCTACTTCTAAGACATTGCATGTAGTTATTAATGCACCAACACTTCAAACGGCTCAATTGCTGATAACCGACCTTGCAGGCAGGTCTGTGCAGCAGCAAACCACCGCCTTGCAATCAGGCGACAACAATTTGAATGTGAATGTAGTCCCGTTGGCTAAAGGGGTTTATATTTTAAAACTATTGTGTAGCCCCGCCAACGACGGTGGTTGTGAAGCTGCTGTAGGCAAATTTGTGAAGGAATAGCCTCATTAATACAGCATTCAATTATTCAAAAAAAGAGATCTGCTTTTCATGTGAAAAAGTATATCTCTTTTTTTTCCGCCGCTGTGGGGCGTTCTTCACCCACAGCTTTTTAAGTCGTGTTTAGTTTGCAGGGTAAGAGCATTTGCAAAGGCCAAAAGATAAAGATATCGTTCCTGTCTAACTAACTGTACGACAACTAAGCGCTTTATTTTTATAACTACGCTGCACCCACAAGCCCCTATTGCGGCCGCGTTTGATTCAGCTAAAAAATTAATTACATGGGCTGCTTTCAATTCTTACAAAAGAACTGTTGAGACTTGGTGATGCATGAAACCCTGGCAAAAGATGCACATGCGCCCCTCCTAACGAGGCCTTTACAATGCCTGACATTGTCACAGTATTATTGTCTGTCGTAAGTGTGTTGATAGCAGATTGAAAATATTTGCCCCCATAAGAACCTGGCGGCACAGTAAAATTTGATGGCGAGGTACAGTCTATCAACATCTGGCTGGTGCTTATAAAACTATTGACTCTTGCAAATTGGCCATTGGTAAAAATAAGTGGCTTTACACAAGCCCAATAGCCCATTCGGTTGCTATAAGGGGGAGTAAAATTAGTTTGATTGTTAGGGTCGGGGCATGATCCTGTATAATTACAACCCGAGGCAGAATAACAACTTTTGGCCAGGTAGGCATAGGGATCTGCAGGAGTATCTGGCACACGGTCACCTGCAGTTGTTGAGTTGGCACCATTAATCATTTCCTTTCCAGCAGCCGTATCAAAAGTATGGAGCAGTCCCAAGGCATGACCAACCTCATGCGCAATTGTATTGTTATCACCTACATTGCTTGCGGCTACTAAACAGTAATTATTTGGCGAGCCAAAAGTGATGCCGCCAAACCCACCACCATTATTAGAAGGGTTGGCTCCTCGAATGTTGTTTACATACCAAACATTGATATTGCCTGAATAATTATAGGCTAAATAGGGAAACCCGGCACCGGCTCCGGCTGAGCCATTGGTGCTATCATTTAAAGAGCTGTTGTTAATGACTTCCTGTCCCATTTTTACAAAACAGACATTGTCAGACCTGTAGGCATTGACCAATGCTGTAAATTCCGGTTCTATTTGCGTAGGCTGCAGAGCAAGATTGTTCCCATTATTATCGGCACAAATGTGAAAGAAGACCCGGATCAAAGTGCCCGGCAAAACTTGAGTGGAGTGGGTTTTAGCGTATAACATCGCTTTGCTGTTTGCAACCCTATCCAACTCGGTGGGGCCGCATGGCTTTACAGTTGTTTGTGCTATTGAATAGTTGGACAAACTAATTAAAAGGAAGATGGTAAATACATTGAGCAGTTTATACTTTGTCATTGTAATCGCTTTAAAATTGAACGTTGACTAATCTTTATTATTTATTACCTGCATTTCCTTTTCAAGCTTTTCAATTTTTTTGTTTGCTTCAATCAAATACAAGGTTAGCTCTTCGATTTTCTCCATCATTTTTGTTTGCATTTCCCCCAGTTTCAATCCGTTCTTTTCAATATCGGCTGCAGCGGGCATTCCGGGCAAATGTTTGTTTTCTTTAATTGCGCTCTCAACACTCTGAAGGCTGGCCAGCTTGTATTCATCTTTAAACACATAATCGGCCCAGCCTGTTTCTACCATCACTTCGGTAGCCCTAATGTTGCCAAGTACCGATAATTTATAAGTAGGGTTCAGAGTGCCAATGCCCACATTGCCCGAACCCCCGTTTGGCATGATTGAAAAATTTGTGTTGCTGTACCAAATGGCAGAACCGGCAGCCTGGTAAAAAGACATGGCTTTGCCATTGTCGCCAATGGCTAAATCGTTTCCTGTAAACCCTACGGTAGTACCTATCTGAAGTTTATTGGCTGGCGAATTATCGCCCATGCCTATGTAGCCATTTGATTTTATAATAAAACTTGGGTTTGCCGTAGTGCCCATTGCCACCTGGAAAATATCCGGCGACTGAATTTCAACCCGGTTACTGTAGCGGGAAAACAATGCAGAACTGCTGGTTCCATCGTCTGTTAGCTGCATCCTGGTATTGCTGCCATGAATGTCTAAATGTGTTTGTGGAGTTAGAGTGTTAATGCCCACATAGCTGCCGTTTGCGGCAATAGACAGCGCAGGCGGAACATCGCTGTTATTGGTAAAGAAATAAAGCGGATGGGCAGTACGGGTACCAAACTCTGCAATGCCACTCGGGTAGATGTAGGAACCAAGATTGACCTTACCGTTGGTGTGCATAAGCCCCCAGTTACCGACGGCTGAATCCGTTTGAATGGTAAGCGGCCACTGCGGTGCTGACGTTCCTACACCTACGTTTTGGGCTTTGCCAAAATAAAAACAATGAACCAACACAAGCAAGGCAATTAATTTTCTTTTCATAATAGTCGTTTTAAAAAAGGTGGTATAAAATGTGAGCTTTTGTATATTGTTTTGGTGGCAAAAGTTGTATTAGGTGACGGTTTTAAACAGCTTTAGCCAACATAAATATAAGCAACCTAAGATTTTGCACAAAAAAGGTTTCTTTACCCACAGTTTTTATGTTGTGTTTAATTTGCCAATGAAGAACAGTTGCAAAGGCCAAAAAATGAGTATCATTGCCTTTAAAAACTTGCTCATGAAATTCTTTTTTGGATTAATGATTACGCTATTGGTAACCACATTTTCTGTGTATGGCCAGGACACAACCTATCAATACTTTAATAAAAACTGGGAGAAATGCGCTAAAGACACCGCATTCTACTACGGTAAAATCTGGCAGGAAAATAATTTGTGGAAACGTAAAGACTATTGGCTAAAAACAAACATCGTTCAGATGGATGGCAGCTACAAAGAAAACACTTGCAAAACCCGGCAGGGAACATTCAATTGGTATTATGAAAATGGAGGCTTAAAGACAACAACTTTGTTTGACGACGGAAAAACCAAAAGCTCAGACTATTTCTATGAAAGCGGAAAAAAGCAGGCGCAAATCATTTACAATGAAAAAGAAAGTGAGCAAAAAGGATGGACTGAAAACGGAGAAGAAATTCCGGGCTATGTTGTAGAAAAGGAAGCTAAGTTTCCCGGGGGGCTTGTAGCCTGGAAAAAATATTTGGAACGAAACCTTATTGCAGACATTGCATCAGGTTCAAAACCTGGAAACTATACTGTTACGATCCAGTTTTTAGTTGACAAAGAAGGAAATATTTCTGATGCCCATCCAACCGAGGTTCCCAAAAATTGTAAACTTTGTGCTACTGAGGCAATGCGTGTAATTGAGCAAGGACCTAAATGGGAACCGGCGGTTCAGAACAATCTTCCTGTTATTTACAGACAGGTTCAGTCTATTACATTTCAAGTTAACAAAGAGTAAGTATGCTAATCAAGGGTTGGAACTCCAGAGGAGTTCAATATTTGTAGAAAAAAAATATCCCCACGATTTCTACGACTCCTTTAGGAGTCGAACATCGCAAACTGCATGTTCA
>JAYTGA010000025.1:0-12766 GCA_043733905.1 Segetibacter sp. | reverse complement strand
CCGTTGCTAATTTCCCTTCGGGGAAATTTGTCAAAATTTAAACCAAGCAAAGCCACCACTTTAAATGGAATACTCCGCATAGGAATGAGTGAGCAAAATGTGATTCCTCCACTGGCAAATGAACTTGTGCGGGTGGATGAAGAAATGGATTGGACAAACTGGTGACTGAAAATGTCAAAGCTGATTTTTTCCTGAAAAAATTCATTGACACCATTTAGTTTTTCAAGTTCAGAAAGAATGAGGTTATATTCCTCCTCCGCTTCTTCCTCGGTTTCCCTCACCATATTTTGAATCACTTTTTCTACATACTGTACCCACTGAGCTATTGTGCGGTCAAAGTGTCGTTCATTGATGCTTTCCATTAAAACCTTGACAAAGTGTGTGAACCTGATCAGTTCAAGCGCATCGCCGCCTTCGGCAATGTCTAACGGATAGAGTATTTCATCGCAGGTATTATACTCTTCATCACCGCTCATACAGATGCCGTACACTATCCTTTCAATGCCATAAGACCAGCTTACATAAAGGGTTTCATCTTCTTTTCGGCCTTCCATTCCAAAACGAATGTTGGCTTTGTCAACTACTTTTCTTATCAGTTGAAGGTTCGACAATCCAAATCGCTTCCTTATAAAACCTGAGTCCAGTAATTGAAGCACTTCCTCAGCTTTAAAGCTTTGGCTGCTCATTGCCAGCAATGTTTTCAAAGCATTGATCATGCTATCACCCACGCTAAAACTTTCGTCAGCAATTGTGTATTTAAATTTGTAAGGCGCATTGGAAAAGACCGCCTTTATATAGGGGGCATATGAATCAATATCAGTCACCATTACAACAATGTCACGCGGTGATAAATGTTCTTTTCGTTTATCAACCAGGTGTACCAGGTAGTTGTAGACTACCTCCACTTCACGGGCTATTGTATAGCAGGCATTAATGGTGAGCGAGCCGTCTGTTATATTATTAAAGGTGATGAGATTTCGTTCGTCTTTCACTGCGTTTTTAAAAATATCATTCTGTATTTTGTGCAGCAAAGTGTCTGTAAAGGGCTCAGTTACTTCGGTTTCTTCATACACATTCAACAGTTCCTCGTTCTGAAAAAGCAATGAGTATGTATCGCTGATGACACGTCCCCAGTTGGTGAGCAGAACATTGCCGCTGCTGCCTGCCACTTTATCAATCCATCCTTTTTGGGAAAGCACAGCCAGTTGCTTTTCGCTTTTATCTTCAAACCAAAATGCAGAAGGCGCAGGATTTTGGAGGTAATAATGGATATCAATACTTTCTGAAAGAATATTGAAAATATTGAGGTGATAGCTGGTGGTGACAGACAACCCAAACAAATAAACGGCGGGTATTTTGTCTTGCAATCCAACCGTATTTTTTGCGTCTTTCAGCGTGTTAATAATGTAGTCCCGGAGAACCGTTTTATCGGGTAGTTTATTACCGGACAGTTCCTTCGCTTTCTTCCAGAGAAACTGTTGCCATTCATTTTTCCCGGTTTCCTCAATTGCCTGTTTGTTCCATTCATTGATCATTTCAGGGCGATAAATCTGGTATTGATCGAAGAGATCGGTGATTTTTTCTGCAAGAGCCAATCGCTTAATATCTTTATCAGGAGTGTCGGTGGCGTAGTAATCAGCAATACTTCTGTGCCGGTCATTAAAATCTTTTTCCCCTAAAACTGAATAGACCAACCACGTTAAATTTCCCTGTGAAAGTGTATTTGGAAAGCGGCCACCCAACATCTGATACACACGATAGATAAAGTCGTTGGGCTTTAAGAAAATGCAATTGGCAGCAATGCCATTGTGTTGTGCAATCTGCAATTTCAGCCAGTTGTTCATGCCATCCGTTTGCGTAACGATGTAATAAGGCTGAAACACTGAAACGTGCTGCTGTTGCAAGTCTTCTGACAATTTCTTTGCAAGGTGTGTGAGTGAATTGGAAACGTGTAGGTGAAGCATGGGAGGTTTCTTGTTGGGCGTTTATCGTTTGACGTTTGGTGTTTAGCGTTGTTTGTCGTTTGGTGTTTGTTGTTTTGTTGTTTGGAGTTTGCCAAATACTCAATATCACATTCATCATTACCCATCCGCAGTTTCCTGTCTAAATACTAAATACTTGCTACTAAATACTGGTTACTAAATACTTACTACTAAATACTAAATACTCACTACTAAATACTACTCAACAAACCTTTCCCTGATTCCTGAAACCCTCTTTACACTGCGCCTGGCGGTTTGCAAAATGATGTCTTCACTGCCTTGAATAATGACTTGTTTTTTTGCTCTTGTTACTGCGGTGTAGAGCAGCTCACGGGTTAGCAATTCAATACCTGTGGCATCGGGTAAGATGACCATCACATTGTCAAATTCTGAACCCTGGCTTTTGTGAATGGTCATGGCGAAAACAGTTTCAGAGTCACTTACAAAGCCCGGCAGGATTGATATAAGGTTTTGTCCGCTGTCCAGGAACCAGGCTTTCAATGTTCCGTTTTCATCGGCTCTGATAATGCCGATGTCTCCGTTAAACAGTTGCAGGTCGTAATGATTTTTAGTCATCATCAGGGGACGGTGTTCGTAATATTCACAAGTGATGGAGATCAGGTTTTTTTGCTGCAAGAGACCTTCAATTTTTTTGTTAATGGCGTATAAACCATTGTTGCCTTCTCTGACAGCGCACAACACACGCAGGTTGTTGAATTTTACTAAAGCCTTTGCAATGTCTTTCTCCAGAATATAATCGCTGAAGCCGGATGCAAATTGGTTGAATATGATCTCGCTATAAGTACTGTCAATGTTGACCTGGCGGTCAAAACCAGGTTTCAAAAATCGTTGAATGACATCCTGTTGATTGTTGATAACCGCTTTGCTAAACCTGCCAATGCCCTTCTGGTCCGAAAAGCGGTGACTGTGGCGCAGTTCTACGATATGCTGGAACAGGGGATGGTAAATATTGTCGCTGATATTGTCATGGGTGATTGTCCCATTGCTGCCGGAAAAAAATGTGTTGATAAACGCAGCTCTTTCTTTGGAAAACAAATTAAGGACAGGTTGTGCATTGCATAAGTCGCCAAACAAACTGCCGGCCTCTACAGAAGCAAGCTGGTCTTTGTCACCAATCAAAATCAGCTTTGTGTGTTCGCCGACGGCATTCAACAATTTCGCAAACAACGACACATCAATCATGGAGGATTCATCAATAATAATTAAATCGTAGTCAAGCGGATGATCGCTGTTGTAAGTTGATTGGGTGGAACCAGGTGACAGCTTCAACAGCCTGTGCAATGTAGCAGGGGCAAGCGTTTGAAACTTTTCCTGCATGGCTTTGTCATCTACTGTTGTTGTTTTGAGTGATTCCGCCATCCGTGCAGCAGCCTTGCCGGTAGGGGCTGCCAAAGCCACTTTCAACAGCGGGTTCATGGTAAATAATAAGGCAACAATTTTAGCAACAGTTGTGGTTTTGCCTGTTCCTGGCCCACCGGTAATGATGGTGAAATTGTTGAGGATTGCACTCATTGCTGCCACCATTTGCCAGTCTGGTTCGGCACCATTCTTTTCTGCGGCAGCAGGAAAAAGTTGCCGAATAAAAGCCTGCTGTTTTTTTAGTTCATCTTCTCTTTGCGAAGCGATATTTTTCTCTGAAAAAAAAAATTGCTGGATCCTTTGCAGAATGATTGTTTCGTAATGGAAGTAGCGTTGCAAATACAGTTTTTCATTGTGCAGCACAAATGGTTGCCTGGCACTGTTGACCGTAGTGACCAATGGTTCTTTGTTTAAAAGAGAAACGTAATTCTTTACGTTGTTTTTTTCGAAAATCTCTTCAAAGCCAGGTTCTTCGGCCAGTTCGTTCAGGTCTATGCAGATGTGGCCTTCGCTTAGTTTTTTTGAAACAAGAAAAGCATAAGGCTGTAACCTTTCACTCTTGAAAAATGAAGCGAATTGTTGGTGAACATTGTTGATAGTCAGCATCAATGACGATACCTCACTTAATTTTAATGAAAAAAATAATGGCTGGTATTGGTACCTTTTCCAAAGAAAAAGATACTTGCAAATTATGAAAAACAAATTGCACGAGACAAATGATTGTGCGTATGAAACTGTTTTGAATGGTCAATGAGAATTCATTGTGGGTTCTTGTGAAACTCTATCTTTTCTCTGGTTAAAATATTTTTTTACCACGGAGAATACAATGAGAAAAACAACACAGAGAATTCGAGGAGAAGAAATTTAGAGCCTTTTACAAACAGCTCCTTGAATCGCTAACGCTTATTGAAAAAAGAATAAGAAGTTTTCTACAATTTTTTAGGAAGCGAATAAAGCCAGTGACAAAAGCTGGAGAAGAAGCAATGAAAGAATAACAATGCTTAACACATTTTGTGTCCGTTTCATTTTTGCCCTTTCAACTGTAGAAGTGTATTTGATATTGATTTGGTTGAAATAAAGAAACTCACTAAATCTCCAGTTTTTATTCTTGTAGCGAAGAAAGAAAAAGATTTTCACCAAAAAAATAACAGCACTGATAATGTAAGTGTACTTGAGAATGAAGTAAATGATGTAATCTAACATAAGCGTTTGTTTGCGGCAGGTAATCGCTGGTCAATTGGTTTTACTAAAGTAGCTAATCTGGAGAAAAGAGAGAATTAAATTTTTGCAAACATTAGTATATTTTTCAAAGGCTTTATTTATCATGTTTTTACCACCTGCTAAAATTGTTTATAAATGTAAAAAGCTTACCTCAATTTTATCCATTGGCTAACGTTGTTGTTTTTGTCAACTGTGGAAATAAAGAGACTTTCCCCTGGCTGCAATGCTATTTCCGAAGGATTGAAATCAAATGTTTTATCAGCAACAATGATTTTGATAAGCGTTGAATTTGCTTTTGTTTCGGGTTCATTTTTACCTGACAGATACAATGCAAATGCTTTGATTGGTTCTGTACCCCGATAATAGATTCGGGTAATTCTGTTGGATATTTTTTCAATCAGTGGCGGCAGTGGCGGCACACTGTCTATCCATGCCATTGGGGGTACCAGTGCCGGGTATTTGTAGTAGTTATTTTTCAGGCTGTCATTCCATCCGTTGGGGTTGCTTTCAAATGTTTTGCTGCTGAAAAAAATACTTCCACTCACATCCTGGTTTTGGCGCAAAGCCTTAATTTGTTTGGGTATTTCTGTCTTTGTTTTCCAGGCACCACTCCGGGTCTCCAGTGTGCGGTAGATGCCATGGCCGATGAACAGTTGCCTGCCAAACGTGTTTTGCGACCACCAGTCCAAGAGCATGTTGTAGCCCACATAGCTGTGTGTTGTTTCCCAATAAAGTTGCGGTGCCACATAGTCTATCCATCCTTTCTCAAGCCAAAGCAGGATGTCTGCATAAAGGTCGTCGTAGTTGGTAATGCCAGCTTTGCTGTTGCTGCCCCGTGGGTCTTTGCTTTTGTTTCGCCAGACACCAAAGGGCGAAATGCCAAACTTGACACGGGGGTTTGTTGCTTTAATTGTTTTGGAAACCATGAGGATAATGCTGTCCACATTGCTTCTTCGCCACTCGTTCCTCGTCATGCCAACGCCATATTTTGCAAAGCTTGCCTCATCATGAAAGGGGGCTGCTTCGGGATAAGGATAAAAATAATCGTCAAAATGGATGGCATCAATGTCGTACCGCCCCACAATATCTTTAATGACCCGGTTGATGTGTTCACGAACCATCGGAAGTCCCGGATCAAAATATTTTTTGCCTGCATAATTGATAAACCATTGCGGAAACAAACGGGTGATGTGACCCGGCGAAATGGAAGAACCGCTTAAATTGTTGACAGCACGATAGGGATTGAGCCAGGCATGAAACTCCATTCCGCGTTTGTGGGTTTCTTCAATCATAAACTGCAAAGGATCATAGTATGGATCTGGAGCAAGACCTTGTTTGCCTGTCAGATATTCGCTCCATGGCTCCAGCTTGGAGGGGTAAAAGGCATCAGCAGCGGGGCGAATGTGCATCACAATGGCGTTCATGCCATTTTCCTTATGTAAATCAAGTATTCTTATAAACTCAGCCTTTTGACTGTCTGTAGAAATTCCTTTTTTGCTGGGCCAGTCTATGTTTTCTACCGTGGCAATCCACACAGCTCTAAACTCGTACTGTGGCGGTTTTTGTGCTTTTAAAAAATATGGGAAAAGTAAAAAAAATAATACCGAAAATGTAATCCTCATGTCTGGTAATCAATTATATAAATGGCTTCACTTATTGCTCCTGCTCTCTTATTTTATCTAACAGATTGTTGAGGTGGGTGATGTCTTGTTGTGTCAGGTTATTTATTATGGAATCTAATTCACCGGAATTACTTTCCAGTTTGTTGATGAGTTGTGCTCCTTTTTGTGTCAGCGTTATTTCCACCAATCTTTTGTCAAGATGGCTGGTTTGTTTATCTACAAGTTCTTTTTTAATCAGCCGCTCAACTATCCTGCTTGTGTCGCTCATTTTATCCAGCATCATTTCCCTGATTTTAAGAGTAGAAAGCGGGATTTTGCTTTGATTTAAAATTCGCAAAATGTTGTATTGCTGGGGAGTGAGGTCATCTTTTTCAAGAAAGAGTTTTACTTTTTCCATCAGCCAATGAGTGGTGAAAAAAATATTGACTAATGTCTTATGATTGGCACACCTGAAATAATTTTCAGGAAATTGTTTGTCAATGACCATGTCGGTTCAGGGTTTGGTTTGAGTGCTAAAAGTTATATTCAGCTATATTCAAAGATAATGTAGTTTCTTTTAGTCTTCCCACACTTTCAATCCCTCGCTGCAGTTGGCGCAAATGTCAATGTTTTTGCGGCTTGTCATAATGTCTTTTCTAAATTGTCTGTAGTTTTCATTGTTCCAGACTTCTTTGAAACTTTGCACCTGAAGGTTGCCCAGGCGGTGCATGGCATCTTTATCAAAACAGCAGGGAACCACCAGGCCATCCCACGAAATAACGTTGCCCTGCCACAGCTTCCAGCAATGGTTGCCAAGGCCGCTTTTGCTTTTCATTTTTCCGTCTTTGCCTTTGCGGTAGCGGCTATATTTTTCTATGGTTGGGATCAGTTTGTTGGGGTCGTTTTCAAAATCATAGACCTGCGTCGTTTTAAACCGCACCTGGTCCACACCCATGTCTTTCGCCAGTTGTTTCACATCCTCTATCTGGTGTTCATTGTGCTTCACCACCAGGAACTGGAAAAACACAAAAGGCTTTTTGCTGTTTAGTTCCTTTTTCCATTTTACAATATTGGCCGCACCCTGCAACACTTTGTCAAGGTGACCACCCACCCGGTATTGCTTATAAACATCCTGCGTGGTGCCATCTATTGAAATGATGAGCCTGTCCAGTCCGCTTTCCACTGTTTTCTTAGCATTTGCATCAGTCAGGTAGTGGGCATTGGTGCTGGTAGCGGTGTAAATGCCTTTGTCGGAGGCATATTTCACCATGTCTAAAAAGTCCGGGTTCAGGTAGGGTTCGCCCTGGAAATAGAAAATGAGGTAAGTCAGTTCTTTGTAAATGTCATCAATTGTTCGTCTGAAAAAATCCTGTTTCAACATGCCCGTTGGACGGGTAAAAGCCCGAAGACCACTCGGACACTCAGGACAGCGGAGATTGCACGAAGTAGTTGGTTCTATTGACACCGAAATCGGGTAACCCCATTGCAAAGGGCGGTTCAGCATCCGGCTGAGGCGATAGCTCGTCCACACCTTTGCAGCGTTCCATGCACGGCGCACGGTCACTTTGCTTGCCAGGTTCAGGCTGTCATTCAAATTAAAATAAGGCATTGCGGTAAAAGTAAGACGATGTTTCAAATTATGAAACAATTCATAAGATAATGGTTGTTAAAAATGGCGGGATAATGACAAATTTTTGAATTTAAATGCAGGAGAATTATGTTGAGAAATCTACCAAAAGAAAAAAGCAGGTCTGACAAGGCTTCAAGGTTTGAAGAAAGAGTACGGAGCAGGTTCCCAATCCGCTTTTGCGAAAAACACATCCGCTTTGGACAAAAGCGGACCCGCTTTTATGTAAAACACATCCGCTTTAAGCAAAAGCGGATCCGCTTTTAGAAAAAACACATCCGCTTTGGACAAAAGCGGATCCGCTTTTAGGAAAAACACATCCGCTTTGGACAAAAGCGGACCCGCTTTTATGAAAAACACATCCGCTTTCCGCAAAAGCAGATGTGTTTCAGGGAAAGGTATTAAGTTTTGGCAAGTGAATTCAGTTTAGATGAAAGATATTCGATTTTTAAAAGGATAAATATTTTATGCCTAACGGCACTTTCAACTCTTGATTAGCATAAAATGTAATCGTATTAAAACAGCCGCTACAAAACTTGCAGCGGCTGTTTTTGTTTAAGCCTCTAAAATTTACAAAATCTTTTGGCGTTTGCTACTTACTTTCCTGCCATTGGCGGACACGGTGCAGCAGGATTGTTCATTAGTTTCATTATCATTGCTTTTAGATCTGCAATATCTTTCTTTAGTTCTTCATTGACCTTTTTCTGGTTGGTTGCGTTGGCTTTTAATTCTTCATTCTTCATTCCTAATTCTTCATTTTTCTTAGAAAGTTCCTGCACCGCTTTCACCAGCGGCACTACGAACTCCGCGTAACGGAGACCCATTATTTTTCCTGATTTGTCCACACCGCTAAAATCGTAGTCAATCTTTTTAGCGGCAGCATCAACATCCTGTGCTACAAAGCCGGTGAAGTTCATTTTCTCAATATCATTTTTACCCTGCCACTGCATGGTGTCTTTTCTGCCCATCAGTTCATATTCTTTTGCAAGATTGAAATGGTAGGTAACAGGCCGGAGCAGGTTGATGAAAGACAGGCCGGGTACATTTTCCCTGATGTCTTGTTTAATGCGGCCATCGGAAAAACTGGTCCATGTTACCTGCCCGCCAATGCTGCTAACATTTATGTTACCCACCCGTACTTTGTTGCTGGCATCTACCGTGGCTGAGTTGCCAATTGCGGTGGCATTGGTCAGGTTGTTGGCAGACACATCTGCCCCATAGCCAAGGGCGGTGTTGTAAGTGCCGGTGGTATTGGTGCCTAACGATGAAGACCCAAAGGCAGAGTTGCCAAAACCAGAGGTATTGCTGATGAGTGTGCTAAACCCATTGGCTGTGTTATAGGCTCCGCCGGTGCTGGCGGTGAGAGCGGCATAGCCAATTGCCACGTTGTTGCCCGCCGTGGCACTGTAGAGTGCCTGGTACCCGATGGCAATATTTTGACTGGTAGTGGTGGCGGTGAACAAAGCCTCTCTGCCGATAGCGACATTGTTGTTTGATTTGCAGTTGAAGCCTGCATGGGAACCGAGGAAAGCATTGCCCGTACCTGCTATGTTGTTGTAGCCTGCTTGCGAACCAACATAACAGTTATCGGTTCCCGACTCGTTGTAGTAGCCTGCTGAATTGCCGAGAAAAGTATTGTCGGCAGCGGCCATGTTTCTATTGCCTGAAAATGCACCAACAAATGTATTGCGTGAACCATTGACATTGTTGACTCCTGCTGCGGAGCCTGCAAAGAGGTTTTCAGAACCGCTTGAGTTCATTTTCCCGGCATACCAGCCCGTCATGGTGTTGTTAGAGCCGTTGTTGTTGGCATAGCCCGCATAGTTTCCCACAAACAAATTTTGATAGCCCACGCCATTAGAGTTGCCTGCATTGTTACCGATAAAAATGTTGTCCACACTGGTGTTGGTGGTGTTGCCTGTCTTGCCAATAAAGATGTTATCGGTGCCGGGGGTTTCTATCAATTTACTGCCGCCAAGGTAGTAGGCTTCATTGGCATAAATGCCTTTCCATGCAGTGGCGACATTGCCCAGGTCAAATGTATAATCAGTAATTGGGTTTAAAGATTGGTTGATGTATGTGGGAACAAGGTTAGATAAATCTGTCCGTGCATAGCCGGATAAACTTGTCCAGCTAACCGTTCCCCGGCCATTGGTGGACAGCACATCGTTTGCAGTGCCATCGGCGAGGGGAAATGTGTAGCCATTGATGGTAAACGCACCAAGGAAATTAGCACTGCCATTCACATCTAACACGGCGGCAGGGGTGGCGGTGCCAATGCCCACATAGCCGGTTGCTTTTTTTATGGTGAGTTGGTTTGTGTTCATGGTAATGTCCCCTGTGTTGCCAATCTTCAGCCGCTCTGCACGGTTGCTGCCGTTGGTGCCTGTGACAAAAGAAATGCGTGCCGGGACATTGCCAGCCGTGGGTGTTCCATCTATAAAGAAGTCAATGGCAGCAGGGTTTTGAAATGCACTGCCATCATAACCTGATGAAAGAAAGGACATGATCTGATCGTTGTTGCTGACAACTGTTGGTGCTGCTAAAGTTCCCCTTGCTCTTCTGCCAATAAATACCGGGCGGGCATTCGCTAAAGAAGAAGCGATAGATAAAATGTAATCCGCATTGCCCACCGTTTGCTCACCGAAGCCGGTGAAAAGTGGGGCACCTGCATTTGTCCAAACAGCAGATGGGACACCGCCACTACCCTTTACGCTAAAAACATTTGGCGGAGCCGCAATGCCGATACCTACTTTGCCATTGGCATCAATAACCAAACGCTGAATGTTGTTGGTAGAAAGATTGAGCGGAATGGCATTGGTAGTGCCGGGGATTGATGTGGTTGTTGCGTTGGCATTGCCCGTCAGGTTCCATTGGGCTTCGCTTTTCATTGCGACAGCAAAAAAGAACAGAAAGGGTGTTAAGAGTAGCTTTTTCATGGCAGAAAGTTTTTTGTGCTGATAAAAGTAGCGAGAATAAAGAAGAATTGTCAATGCAAATTCCCCAAAACAAAGGTTGCCAACTTTTAAAAAGTTGGCAACCTTAAAATGAGCTATTGAATCAATGAAGTTTAGAAACTATTGCCCGGCGAGCGGTGGGCAAGGGGCGGTTGATTTGCTGTTGAGCAGTTGCTGCATCATGGTTTCAAGTTTGGCAATTCGTATTTCCTGGTCGGCTTTCGCTTTCTTTAATTCCTCATTCGTAATTCCTAATTCCTCGTTTTTCTTAGAAAGTTCCTGCACCGCCTTTACCAGCGGCACAACAAACTCGCTATAGCTAAGCCCATAAGGGTCTTTGTTATTTTGTGGCTTGTAAACGCCGCTAAAATCAAAACCTATTTTATCGGCTACTTTTTCTACCTCTTGTGCCAGAAAGCCAGTGTAGTGTATTTGCTCTTTGGCTTTGATGGCGGTTTCTTCTATTTCGTCGGGTTTGGCTGCGCCGTCGGGGGCTATGTATTGGTTGAGCTTATGAATGTCGAAAGTATAAGTAACTGGCCGCAATTGGCTGATGAATGACAGGCCGGGTACATTCTCCTGTATGTCTTTCTTAAACCGGGCATCGGAAACTATGGTGACATTGTTGCCGCCTTTGATACTGGTAACAGAGGTGCTGCCCAGTTGCATGCTATTACTGGCCGACACGACCGCATTGGCACCCAAAGCTGAGGCATTGGTAAGGTTGCTGGAGCTTACATTGGCGTTGAAACCAATGGCGGTATTGCTGCTGCCGGTATTGTTGGTTTTTAGGGCACTGTCGCCCAAGGCGGTGTTTTTGCTGCCAGTCGTATTGCTCAGCAATGCCATGGCACCATTGGCGGTGTTCAAAAACCCGCTGGTGTTGAGCAATAATGCCCTTTCACCAATGGCAGTATTCAAGGTGCCGGCTTTATTGTTAAACAATGCCTGTTCGCCCATGGCGGTATTGTCGCTTCCCGAGGTGTTCTCATTCATTGCATCTCTGCCAACAACGGTGTTTCTGATTCCGCTTGTGTCTGCCTGCAATGCATTTGAACCAATAGCGGTGTTAAAGCTTCCGGTTGTGTTGCTTTGCAATGCGTTATTACCCATGGCGGTGTTTTCCGTTCCGTTCCTGTTGGCTTCCATTGCGTTATTGCCCATGGCGGTGTTTTTAGACCCGCTTGTGTTGCTTTCCAATACGCGATTACCCATGGCGGCATTAAATACCCCGCTGGTATTTGCCCGCATAGCACTATTACCCACGGCTGTGTTGTTGAATCCGGTTGTGTTTGAAAACAGGGACTGAAAACCAGCGGCGGTATTGTCAAATCCTGAAGTGCTGGCAAACAGTGCCTGGCTGCCCACGGCCACATTGCCCGAAGAGGTGACGGTATTGAGTGCCATAAACCCAACGGCGGTATTATCAGTACCCGTAACATTGGTGAACAATGCTTTGGAACCCACTGCTGTGTTTTGACCGTTGCCGCCATTTTGATTAAACAATGCAGAGTCGCCTACTGCTACCAGTTTGCTGCCGGTATGGTTGTTTCTCAAAGCCCTGATACCAATGGCTACATTGGCATTGCCGGTAGTGTTTAGCACCAGAGCGCTTCTGCCCATAGCCACATTGCCTGCGCCGCTTGTGTTCTCGTTTAAGGCAAATATGCCTACGGCTACATTGGCCTCTCCGGTTGTGTTTTTTGCCATGGCAAAACATCCGAAGGCGGAATTTTCGTTGCTGGTAGTATTACTCAGAAGCGCATCTCTGCCACAGGCAGTGTTGAAGGTGCCGGTTGTATTGTTTTGCATGGCCGAGTAACCGATAGCCGTGTTTTGCTGGCCGCTGCTGTTGGAATCAAGTACTGAAAAACCGATGGCCGTGTTGAATCTGCCATCTACATTATTGGCAAGAGCAGCATTACCAAATACGGTATTGGTGACTACGTTTCCTTTGCCCTTACCCGCTGTTATTCCGTTGATAAGTGCATCGCCATT
>JAYTGA010000024.1:0-8578 GCA_043733905.1 Segetibacter sp. | reverse complement strand
TTTTTTTATTCGGATCCCTATCGGAGACATAGTATCGTTTACGCGATTCTCAGGGTCTTGTTTTCAATTTTTCGGGCTTTTGATACAGCCTCTTTTTTTGTGGGTTATTTTAAGGTCAAATACCAATCGACAATTATTAGAGCTTGTAGCCAAGTTCAAATATTGCATAAAGATATTTCACCTAAAGTATTGAAAGTAAGATACCAGAAACATGGCCGCAAAAACGTAGTAAAAAAACTTGCTATAGCAAGTCGGAAGTAAGGAATATCTTGTTTTGCTATCACCAAAGCATTTGCTTTGAGTCCCAGGTATAAATGGGAAGGAGAGAAGAAACTTTATTTTCCGGAATTTCTTTATTTTCAATTTCAATAAATGTACAGCCCATTTTTGTGGAAATGTTTTTGCAGCATTTACCAATCGCTTTTACACCTGAATCATGAATGTTAGAAAGATTTCCTATACCACAACTCCCCATTATAAATGTGAAAGCAATCAATAGGACAATGGCAGACTTTTTCATAAACGATTATTTTGGTGAAATAAAATTAAAGCGAATTGTTACAAAACCAGTTTTTATGTTGTTAAACTACCTGTAAAAACTTCTACCCCTAACGAACGAAGAACTCTTTTGGTTGTTACATTTTAAGAATTATTTTTTCAGTTCCAGCACCCACATACTTCCTGCGGGCATAGTCATGCTTTCTGATGTTTTATAAGTTTTGCTATCTGTGATTGAATTTGCATTTGCAAAACCAGAAGTTCGTTCGCTATAGTCAGTAAAGTTTACCTTTTTGCTTTCTTTAGCCGTGTTCATAATGCACATGATCGTTTGGTTTTTATCGTACCGGAAATAAACATACAGTCCGTCAACCGGCACATACTGCATCATCTTTCCGGTCTTGATGGCAGAAGAATTTTTTCTAAAATTGCCAAGTTTTTTCGCATAATCCTGCATGTCTTTTTGCTCTGCGGACATGTTTTTTCCAATAAAAGCATTGGTGCTGTCACCGCTCCATCCACCGGGAAAATCGAGGCGAACCTGGCCGTCGTTAATTCCTTTGTCACCTTTCATAAAAATTTCTGTTCCATAGTATAATTGGGGAATGCCACGGCAGGTATAAAGCCATGCAAGAGCCACTTTTACTTTATTTGCATCACCGCCTAACTCCGTGGCAATGCGGGTCAGGTCGTGGTTGTCTAAGAAAATGCAGTTGTTGCCTGCATCTTTATATAAGAAGTCGTTGCTCAATGTAGTGTACAATTTATTAACACCATCAGTCCATCCAAAGTTGTCTTTGATGGCGGGTAAAATACCATAAAACAATGTCTGAAAGTCTGTCGCCCCTGTCAGGTTGCTTTTGAAAGTGGTATTGAAAACATTGGCCGTGAAATATGCCTGGTTTGCAGTGCCATGCACCCATGTTTCTCCAAACATTGTCATCCGGGAATATTCGTCTGTCAGTGCTTTGTTGCAGCGGTTCATGAAGTTGAGATCGTTGTAAATGTAGGTGTCTATTCGCCATCCGTCCACCCCAAATTCTTCCACACACCAGATGGCATGTTGAATGAGAAAATTGGCGACAAAAGGGTTCGATTGATTCACATCGGGCATCTCATAATCAAACCAACCGTCAACCATTTTTTTTGTATCAGAAGGAGCAGCATACGGGTCAAACAATGTCTGGTCTTTGTAATTGGGGCGGGTAAATGAAGGCCACTGGTGTATCCAGTCTTTAGACGGCGGATCGGCCTGGAAAAAATGATGGATGTCCACATGATTGTACACTGCATCCTGTATCAGTTTCATGCCTCTTTTGTGCAGTTCATTGCTTAGTTTTTTATATTCTCCCGCTCCGCCAAAACGTGGTTCTATTTTGTAATGGTCTGTAAATCCATAGCCATGTTCGGTTCTTGTGGTGCGGTCATTTTCCAACACTGGTGTCATCCAAACGGTATTCGCACCCAAACCCTGAATGTAATCAAGGTGATTGATAATACCCTGAAAGTCGCCGCCGTGGCGGTGATATACAGAATCACGGTTGAGTGTTTGGTCTCGCATACCAGGCAGTTTGTCGTTGGTTGGGTCGCCGTTGCTAAACCTGTCAGGCATCAGCATGTATACAAAATCTGCCTGGGTAACACCTTGTGCATAAGTGGTTCCCTTGCCTGGTCTTCTTGCTTTTAGCTCATAATTATAAACCAATGATTTGCCCGAAGTTTTTACATTGATCTTGAAGTTTCCGGGTTTAGCAGCAGGACTTATATTCAGGTCTACTGCCAGATAATTCTTGTTTTCAAATTGATTGATCTTCTCCAGTTTTACCCCGGGATAACTAAACTGTACAGTTGCAGCCGAACCCACATTGTCACCACGAATCAGCAACTGTAGTTTTGGGTTTTTCATGTTGACCCACCAATGGGTAGGGTAGATGGTGGTTTCGTTTTGGGCGGAAGAATTAACGCAAATAATAAGCAGGAGAAAAAGTTTGATTATCGTTTTCATCAGGTAATTTATTTAAAAGATAAAATTTGTGGACGTTTTTTTTAATTTTGGGAAAATAGTTTTATGGAACCCTAAGTTATTCATTCAGGTAGATTCAAAAAATAATGCTGATGCAATTTTAGCATTTGCAAGCCAGTTTTCCGATGCCACCATTGAAACACAAACATTGAACGAAGACACCCATTATCTCACAACTTATGGTATGAATAAAGCTGCATTTGAAAGCAGTATTAATATAGGTATTGCCCAAAGCATTTTAGGAATGACCAAGCCATGGATTGAAGTAAAAAAAGAATTTTTGGAAAAAATTTCTGGTAAATGACAATTGCAATAGGCTTTGTTGCATAAATCAATTTGAAAGATATTTGGGAACACGGATGACACGGATTAAAGGGATTAATAGGATTTTTTGATAGATAAATAAGGGATTTTTTGCTTCGCAAAGGATTATTGGCTATTCATGCAACAAAGCCATTGCAATATCTGAACAAGGTCAAAAGAGGCTTTTGGAAATAGCTGATTACTATTTAATAAATGAAAGCCATGAAAGAACTTTAAAAGTGATTGATTCTTTTGAAAAGGCATTTACCAAGATTTCTGAATCTTATGCACTATGCAGAAAATTTTATTCCACAGAATTTATCAATCTTGACATTAGAATCTACGTTCACTTTAAGACATACCATATTTACTTTGTTGTTTCAGAAGAAACAATAACCATCGCTGAAATCTTTCATCTTCATCAAGATGGGAATAAGCTTAAATTGGATTTGTAATGCTTCCATTTTATATTTCTTTCTTCAATAATGATCTGACCGCTTAGTCCTTGTCAACAGCATTTATTTCGCCTAGGGTATCACTAAATGAACCAGAAATGAGATTCCAGAATGTCTTCTCAATGCCCGCCACCAACAAACACACCATTGCTTTCATCCTTCGTTTCCTTCACAACAAAGTAGCAGATAACACCAGCCAATATCATCAGTACGCCGCCTATTTGTACCGCCATCATGCGGTTGTTGTGCAGCAGGTTTGTCATAATCCATCCAAAGAAAAGTGAGGCGATAATTTCAGGGAGAACGATGAAGAAATTGAAGATGCCCATATAAACGCCTATTTTGTCTTCAGGAAGGCAACCCGCCAGCATTGCGTAAGGCATTGACAGGATGCTTGACCATGCGATGCCTACACCTGTCATGCAGACATAAAGCATGTATTTATCGTGAACAAATCCCACCGCGATAAGTCCTATTGCTCCGCAAAAAAGACAGAATGTGTGAGTAAGCTTACGACCCAACTTTGCGGCAATGAAAGGAATAAATAAGGCAACGATAAATGCAATAATGTTATAGAAAGATAAGGTGAGACCTGCAAATTCTACACCTCTTGTGTATATAGGATCAGTTTCGCTGCCTGCCTGAAAGATGTTTCGGGCTACGGCGGTGCTATAGTAAAACCACATTAGAAACAAACCCGGCCATGTGAAAAACTGTACCAATGCCAACTGCTTCATTTTAGGCGGCATATTCCTGATGCAATGTGTTATTTCAGCGAAGCCGCCACCGAAGCCTTTATTACTTTCTTTTACTTTTTCTTTAAAAGAAATGTCTTCCGGAGGATATTCTTTGGAGGTGAGAATGGTGTATAAAACAGACCCGAAAAAAATGGCTCCTCCAACATAAAAAGCATACTTCACACTATCGGGAATGCTACCGTTTGTGCTTTCCCGGCTCACATGAAACCAGTTAGCCATCATCCAGGGTAAGGCAGAGGCTATGGTGCCGCCAAGTCCGATCATCAGGCTCTGCATGGCAAATCCGGCTGTCCTTTGTTTCTCCGACAACTTATCAGCGACAAAGGCACGGAATGGCTCCATGGCTACATTTCCTGCAGTGTCCAATATCCAAAGCAATCCTGCGGCCATCCATAAAGCCGAACTGTTAGGCATAAAGAAAAGACAAATGGTGCTTAACACTGCGCCTACAAAGAAATAAGGTCGCCGACGTCCCCACCAGGGATGCCATGTACGGTCGCTCATGTAGCCAATAATAGGTTGCACAATCAGCCCGGTCAATGGTGCAGCAAGAAACAATAGCGGTATCTGGTCTGCGCTGGCGTGAAGATACTCATAAATAGGCCCCATGTTGGCACGCTGAAGATCCCACCCAAACTGAATTCCGAAGAATCCGAAACTCATATTGAAAATCTGGAAAAAACCAAGGCGGGGTTTAAAGACCTTAGGTGCATGAGGCGAAACGTCCTGAATTAAAGCATCTTCCATAGCAGACAATGTTCGTTAGGTTTAAAAGTATAGGTTAAAGTGTTCAATTTACACAACGGGATAAAAGTAATGAAAAAAGCAAATAGTGATCAATGTTTTGGAAGGAGATATTCTTTTCGGTTGTTTAAAAAAAATAGTTTCAATAAAGCCAACCTTTGCTATGAACTTTGTTGTAGAAGCTTAAGTAAGAACCCTAACTTAAATTATCATGAAAAAATATTTACCCTTTTTTGTTTGTGCGTTGCTGTTATCATTCACAACTGTCACTGCACAGTATGTAACCATACCGGATACTTCATTCCGTAGGCAACTTATTGACAAATATCCCGGTTGTTTTAATAGTGCGGGGCAAATGGATACAACCTGTTCTGCTAATGTCATTGAAAACAGTCTTCTTATTAGTGATGTAGTTTATCCATGGTTTGATGTAATTCTTAACCCGTCGTGGATCACAAATTTAGACGGGTTACAATATTTTAAAAATTTGGACACTTTAGGAATCTATTATTCAGGTATAACAAAGCTCTTCTTTTGGCCGTCCAAGTTAAAATCCTTAGATATATTTAGTCAGAGGGTCGATTCAATACCCAGTTTTCCTGATAGCCTTAGTTATTTTAGGTGTTGGCCTAATTTTCCGTCATCATATACATCATTGCCTCCATTACCAAGAACACTTAAACACCTGGAAATAATGGGATGCCCCAATTTATTAGCATTACCCCCACTGCCCCAATTATTGGAAAACTTAACTATTAATGGTGGTAAATGGGCTTTTTTACCGACTTTACCAAGTGGATTAAAACGCTTGGATTGTACAGGCAATTATACTCTAAAACTTCTGCCGCCCTTACCCAATAGTTTGGAATACTTATCAACTCGAGATGATTCCTCTTTGACGGTCATGCCCCCGCTTCCCGGAGGTCTAAAAGAGTTATATCTAGGTGGAACCAGCATTACTTGTTTACCTGTGTTGCCAAATAGTTTAGAAACATTAGCTTACGACAGAAATTTCATTAGGTGTCTGCCTAACATGAACAACAAGTTAGTCACTCAGTTTACCTCTAATTATCCCTACACCCTGCCTGCCCTGTGCAACGCTACCACCAACGTCTATGGCTGCACCGCCTACCCGGTTATTACAGGTTATGCATTTTACGATGCTAACAGTAATGGAGTAAAAGATGCCAATGAATTTTATAAGGCAAACAACAAACTTCAATTGTCCAACGGCAATATCACTTTCTCCAACGATAGCGGGTATTATGACATTGGGACGACTGCTTTAGGTTCTTACACCCTTACTCCATCCAATACTTTTTTCAATGTGTTGCCAGTCTCTAAGAGGGTCAGCTTTACCAGTTATGACACCACTGTTTTTCAAAATTTTGCTTACCAGCCAACGACTGTCGTAGATAGCATGGAAGTGAGCATAACTCCAATGAGGCTGAGGGTGCGACCAGGGAGGTTTTTTGGATATTGGATTGATGCAAAAAATGTAGGTTCAGGAAATTTTGGTGCAACAACTATCAAGTTTACTTACGACAATACCAAACTTAACCTTGACTCTGCAACCAATCCGTCATTCGTTCATTCCGGCAATGTGCTTACACTCAACCTAACAGCCTTTCCCATTGGTGCAAGAATGCGTTTTATTGTTTACTTCACTGGAAAGACCACCCTTGCGCTTAGCGATTCCCTTAAAGCATCAGTGAATATTTCGAGTGGCACTCGTTCGGTAAGCGATTCAATCATTAGCTCTGTAGCAAATTCCTTTGACCCCAATGATAAGTCAGCCACCCCGAGGTTAAGTCCGTCACAAGTAACAGCAGGCAAATATATTGACTATACCATCCGATATCAAAACACAGGTAACGATACGGCATTTAATATAGTGGTAACTGACACACTAAGCTCCCAACTGCAGGCTAATACTTTGGAAATGATTAGCACGTCTCACCAAACCAAAACAACTATTATTGGCAATGCCGTTAGTTTTGAAATGCGCAACATCCTATTGCCCGACAGCAATGTGAATGAACGAAAAAGCCATGGTTTCATCCGGTTTAGAATAAAGCCTAAAAACACACTGGTAGCAGGCGATTCAATAAAAAATAAAGCGGCCATTTACTTTGATTACAACAGCCCGGTCATTACCAACAATGCCATAACCCAAATAAAAAATGAAGGTGCATTACCGCTCAAACTCATTTCGTTTAAAGGCAACAAAAGCAGCGAGGGTACAATTCTTCTGTATTGGACAACAGCCAATGAAATTAATACCAAGACATTTGTGATAGAGCAAAGCAGTGACGGTAGATTGTTTTCCGCCGCAGGCGAAAAAAGAGCAAATGGCTTTGGAAACAACAGCTACAATTTCAGCATTGCAAATGCTCCTAAAATTGACCTCTACTTCAGGCTGAAAATGATAGACAAGGACGGAGCGTTTACTTATTCTCCTATTGTTTTAATAAAAGCATCTACAGAAAATGCTGGCTTTACGCTACTACAAAACCCGGTGAGTAATGAACTAATACTAACCGACATTTCCCCGTCATTATTAAATACCGAAGCGGTGTTAATAAACAATATTGGCGCTGTGGTAAAGCATGTTATAATCAGGGGAATAACACAAACAGTCAGTGTAAATGATTTACCTGTTGGCGTATATTATTTGAAGACCATGCAGGGCAATGAAAGGGTAGTGGTCAGCCGATAAAAAAATATTGTCTAAAATGGAAAAACAGCATTAAATGCTACAAATCCTCAAAAGGAAATTACCATGAAAAAATATCTATCCCTTATTATTGGAGTGTTGCTGTTATCATTTACGACTGCCACTGCACAATACGTAACCATTCCCGATTCAGCATTTCGTTCGCAACTGATTAAATATTATCCTAGTTGTTTTAATAGTGCAGGGCAAATGGATACAACTTGTTCTGCTATTGTGAATGAAGACAGTCTTAATTTTAGTTCTGGCTCCCTGATTGGAAGTATTGACAACTCTATGATTTATAGTATAAAGGGCATTAAGTATTTTAAAAACTTACAGTTGTTATATATGAATTCTGGAGGAGGTCTTAAAACCATATCCGAATGGCCGCCAAACCTTAAATACATATACATTGGTGATTGCGGGTTGGATTCACTCCCCAACAATTTTCCTGATAGCCTGGTAAGTTTTGAATTTATCCCAAATGGAGGAAGCGATTACATATATCATGAACATTCTTTTCCGCCCTTTCCTTCGACACTGGTCAAATTTGCGGTTTATTCAATTATCAAACTAACACAGCTTCCTGCACTTCCTCAGTCATTAAAATATTTGTTTATTCAAGGCAGTCAGCTTGTTTCTTTACCCACTTTGCCCAACGGGCTGGAGTATCTTGAGGTTAGAGGTTTTCCCGGTCAAATGCAACATTTGCCATCCTTACCCAAAGGGCTAAAATATTTGGGTTGCGCTGACCATTTGCTGGATACATTGCCGCCTTTGCCGGATTCATTAAGAAATTTATCTGTTGGGGGAAATAAACTCTTAAAACATATCCCTACCCTTCCCGGTCATTTGGACTCACTTATTTGTTGGGGTGATTCATCTCTGACTTCCTTGCCACCATTGCCCGGCAGTTTAGATTTATTAGATGTTTATAATTCGGGCATTACCTGTTTACCAGTGTTGCCTAACAATTTAAAGTGACGTTGTTGCATGAATCAATTTGAAGGGTATTTGGGAACACGGATGACACGGATTGAAGGGATTAGCAGGATTTTTTTATAGAAAAATAATTGATTTT
>JAYTGA010000023.1:0-23057 GCA_043733905.1 Segetibacter sp. | reverse complement strand
TTTTTTTATTCGGATCCCTATCGGAGACATAGTATCGTTTACGCGATTCTCAGGGTCTTGTTTTCAATTTTTCGGGCTTTTGATACAGCCTCTTTTTTTTTCGATAAAATAATTGTTGGTTTTGGAAAAATTATTCCTGAAATACTTATCTTCGCCCCGACTTAATGATTTTACAGTTTCGCAATAGTCTCTCTGGACGTTTTTATGTAAATGTTTCTCTGGTATATTGTCCTCTGTGTCATTGGGTTTTTTATTTATTTTTTTAAAGTTTTACAAATGAACATTTACGTAGGAAATCTCAGTTGGACTATGACTGAGCAGGATTTGGCCGATCTTTTTACTCCATTCGGCGAAGTAGTATCTTCAAAAATTGTTACCGACAAATTTAACGGTAACCGCAGCAAAGGATTTGGTTTCGTAGAAATGACTGATGATGAAGCAGGTCGTACTGCTATCAGCCAGTTGAACGAAAGTGACATCATGGGCCGCAAAATTGTTGTAAACGAATCGCAGCCTCGTCCTAAAGACGGTACCGGTGGTGCTGGCGGCGGCGGTGGTTACAAGAAGAGAAGCTTTGGCGAAGGTGGTGGTGGCGGCGGATTTAGCCGTGGTGGAAGTGGCGGCGGAAGCCGTGGCGGAAGCGGCGGTGGTGGTGGTGGATTCAACCGTGGCGGCGGAAGCGGCGGCGGTGGTGGATTCAACCGTTATTAATCCTGCTTTCATTCCCCAAATTCGGGAAAGAAAAAACTGTAAAGTCTGGCTTAGGCCGGACTTTTTGCATTGTTCAATTTTGTTCTCATTTTTTTGTTGGATAGCTCCGGGCAAACATTACTTCAATGCAATTCTATCTAAATTTTTTGATAGTACTTCTCTGTTTATCTTGCAGCTCTTCATGCTTCGTTTGCAAAACATATCGGTACTCCAGTTTAAAAATTACAAACAACAAACGTTTCATTTTTCTGAAAAAATAACTGGCATTTGCGGTAGCAATGGTGTGGGTAAAACCAACCTGATAGATGCGGTTTATTATCTCTGTTTCACCAAAAGTTATTTTACCAAAACAGACAGTGCCAATGTGCATCGCGGTCTGCAGGGAATGCGAATTGAGGGAAATTTTATTAAGCAAAATGAAGAAGAAAAAATTGTCTGCATTCTGCGGGAAAATAATAAGAAAGAAGTGCAGCGCAACGGCGAAGATTACAAACGATTCAGTCATCACATCGGACAGTTTCCAGCGGTCATGATTGCACCGGATGATGTGGAGCTTGTCACGGGCAACAGCGATGTTCGCCGGAGGTTTCTTGACACTCTTTTGTGTCAGCTTGACCAGCCATACCTGCAACATCTTATTGCCTACAATAAAGTGCTGAAACAGCGCAATAGCTTGCTGAAAGCCTTTGCAGAAAAGAATTACAGGGACAGCACCCTGTTAGATGTGCTGACAAAACAACTTATTGCGCCAGGTGAATACATCTTCCAGTTCAGGAAAAATTTTCTACAAGATTTTTTGCCTGCGGTCGCAAAAAAATACCTGCAGATTGCCGGTACTCAGGAGCCTGTGAACCTCACCTACACCAGCCCGTTGCTGGAAGATGGTTTTGAAAAACTGTTGGGCATTTACCTGCAAAAAGACCTGTTGCTGCAGCGCACCACTATCGGCATTCACAAAGACGATATTACCCTGCAACTGAACGGCGAAAATTTTAAAAACACCGCCTCACAAGGGCAGAGAAAAAGCTTGTTGTTTGCCCTTAAATTGCAGGAATTGGAGCAACTTAAAATTGCTAAAGGTTTCTCCCCCCTACTTCTGCTGGATGATGTGTTTGAAAAACTGGATTCAGGCCGAATGTACAACCTGTTGCAACAGGTTTGTGTTGAAAGCGACAGTCAGGTCTTCATTACCGACACACATAAAGAGCGATTGTCTGACGCTTTGCAAAAGCTGGGAACACCTTTTCAGTTGATTGAATTGTCGTAAAAGTCATTGAGTCAAAAGTCATTTGGTCATTTGGTCAAAAAGGAAGAAAATTGTTTTCATTTTCAAATTTTCAAATTGAGCAATTTTCAAATTGAACTCCTTTTCAAATTATCTTTACCCAATGTCGGAAATGAATATTGGCGATGCAATCAAGGCTTTTCTGCGAAAAAGTAAACTGAAAACCGGAATACAGGCTTTGCAGATAGAGCAGGTGTGGGCCGACCTCATGGGCAAAACAATTGCCCGGTACACTGACAAAATCGAAATTGTAAATCACACACTTTTCATCAGGACAAACGTAGGCCCACTGCGGCAGGAACTGATGTATCAAAAAGAAAAAATCATAGAGCGGGTGAATGAAGCACTTGGCGAAAAGGTGATCAGGGATGTGAGGATAATGTGAAAAGCCAATTTGCTAATGAGCTAATGTGCTAATAGAAGAATTAATTTGAAAATGACTCAATGGCTCAATTTGAAAATGGAAGAAAAAGAAGAAAATGTGCTGATTTGCAAATTTAAAAGAACATTCGCTTTCTTTTTGACCGGAGGACTTATTGACTAAATGACTTCATTGACTCATTGGCCAATGACCTTCACCACCTTTTCAAAATCAACATTCGCCACCTTCTCTTTCACAACCGGGCCGTCCATCACAAAATAGGCAGGATTGACCCTGGATGCGGTTTTAATAACGGTTACATCACATTTCAGGTAGTGAATTACATTGCTTTCGGGCAGTTGTTTTTGTGCAGTTTCTGTTGTTCCGGTCACCACAAAAAACGGGATTTGTTTTTGTCTGCATGCATCAGAAACAGTTCTGGCATTTTCACTCCAGCCATTGTCTGCTTTTGTAGCATCTTTCATTAGCAACATCACATACTTTCCCTGCTGATTTAAAATCGCCTGTGTTGTATCAGTGCCGTTTTCACTGAATAAAATGAAGTCTGTTATTGGCGGAATGCCGGTTGCAGCCCTTACCAGTTTTTGAGTGCGATCTACAAAAATATAGGTGCTGTCAAGGTCGGCGGGCAGGTTGTTGGCATCAAATTCTAACTTGTTATTGTTTTTGGTATAAATAAATTTTGTGACAAAACTATCCGGCAAAGCCCCTGTGGGAATCTTCATTTGATCAACCAGGTTTTTACCTTTTTTGTAGGCAAGGCAGTCTACTAAAGGCAAATGTTTCAATACATGCCACTGCGCAAGAATGCATAACAACGTGGTTACACCAATGATAGCGGAACCGGAAACATTTCCAAAAGCAGCTTTTATTTTGTTGCGGTTAGAGAAGATAATGAGGATTAAAGCGGTTAAAATCAGGTCTTTGGTAAACGACATAGCTGGTGTAAGTTTAATGCAATCACCAAAGCAGCCACAGGTTGTTATTTTGCCGGAAAACATGGCATAGCCGGTAAGGAAAGTAAAGAAGATGATAAGCAGCAAAAGCAACCAGCTAAAGAGTTTCATTCGCCAACCGATCAAAATGGCTACCCCTGCCACTATCTCAAATATATTCATTAAGAAAGCGAATGCTAACGAATAATTGTCAAAAAAACTCAAGCCCCACACGTCAAAAAACTCTTCCATTTTGTAGCCAAGACCTGTAGGGTCATTTAGTTTTATCAAGCCCGAAAAAATGAATAAAACACCGACAATGATCCTGATTATTTTAAGCATAGTAAGTATTTAGATAATAGTATTAAGTATTTAGACAAAACAACTCTGTAAAATGATCTTGACCACAAATCGTAAGGTTTTTGACGATCATAAATAAATTCTCTTTTTGACAAAATGAGTTTTTGACCATTGACTAATCCGCAACCCTTTACTTTTGCCAAAAATAAAACAAAGCGTTCAATGTTTACTTTCAATTGTAGAGGCCGGTTGTTAATCATCACCAAGCCCATCGTCATGGGCATTATCAATGTTTCGCCTGATTCTTTTTATGAGCAAAGCACTGTCGCAACTACCTCGGCTGCACTGCAACTGGCAGAAAAAATGCTGAAAGAAGGTGCAACCATCCTGGACATTGGTGGACAAAGCACAAAACCAGGCACTGAAAATATAGGAGCTAAAGAAGAGTTGGCAAGAGTCATTCCTGCCATTGAAGCCATTACAAAACAATTTCCTGAAAGTTTTATTTCCATAGATACTTATCATGCAGAAGTGGCGAAAGCAGCGGTGAGCGCAGGTGCGGTCATTGTCAACGACATTAGTGCAGGCACACTTGACAGCAGCATGATTGATATTGTCGCTTCGCTAAATGTTCCCTATGTGGTCATGCACATGAGAGGCACCCCAACCACCATGCAACAGCAAAATGATTATGATGATATGCTGCTGGAAATACTGGAATTTTTTATTCAGAAAACAAACGAATGCAGTAAGGCTGGCATTAAAGATTTGATCATTGACCCGGGCTTTGGCTTCGCTAAAAATATTGAGCAAAATTTTACGCTACTTAAAAACATGCAAATCTTCAAAATCCTGCAAAAGCCTTTACTGGCAGGTCTTTCACGCAAATCAACCATTTATAAAACATTAGGAATTTCGCCTGAAGAAGCACTGAATGGGACAACTGTTTTAAATACAATTGCGCTGCAAAACGGTGCTTGCATTTTAAGGGTTCACGATGTAAAGGAGGCTGTAGAAGCTATTGAGCTATTACAGAAATAAAACTAAATGTAAAAAGCATTTTAGATGAACAGCAAAAAAATTAGTTTAGAAACAGAAAAAATTATTGTTTTTTCCTGCCAAAAGTTAATATCACTGAATCACCCTGCATCAGTTCTAACTTTTCGTCCGAGCCTTTAAATTTATTGACTTTGTGAAGATTCTCAATAAACTGATTCTCATCATAATCCCCGATGCAAACCATTTTGGTAGAAGGAGTAGCGTTTTTAAGTGTAATTGAATTGGAATCTGGCATTTCATATCTGCCAGAATATCTGTTGCAACCAGAAAAGCCGGAGAAGGTCTCATTCGCACCATAAAAATTAATGGATGGCCTTTCGGGAATGTGGTAGTTATCTCTTTGCTTTGGGGTGATTTTGGCACCGCCTTCACTATAAATGACTGAATCTGTATTGTTGGAAACTTTATATTTAGATGCCTCAATTGTTTTAAACCGTTCAATAACATCTCCTCTCACCACAAGACCTTCCATAGATGTCAGTTCCCATGAGCCTTCAATATCGGGGTTTACTCCTTTTTCATTTCTGCCAAACAATGGAATATATTGAGCACCAGTTACAACAACTGAATCCGGGCTTTTTTCTTTGCCTGCCTCGTCTGTTATATTCCAGCGTTTGTTAACCGTTCCGCTTTTGCCCTGACCGGGTGTAAAAATTCCGGAAAAAAATTTACAACTTGAAAGAGCCAAGGTTGCAATACATAGAAAAACGAATCTCTTCATACACTCAGTTTTAATGTTTCGCAACAATTTCATGCCAGTCTGGTTTTGGTTTGTTATCAGGCAGTTTAATATGGAACGAACACTTTGAAATATTGGTAATGATTCCAAAATTAAACCATTTTGCAAAGCGATGTATAAATAATGATTTTTAAAGCCTGAAGGAAATTTTGAAATGGCATTTTTGACATTTTAAAAAACTCAAAATTTTTGTTTTACAAACGTTTTTGAAGTTTGTCTTGCACACCTCCAAACCATTCATTTTTTAATATAGAAAGTACTATAGAATCCCTGCGTTCTCCGTTGGGTTTGGGTGTGTTGCTTCGCAAAATTCCGTCTACCTGGCAGCCAATGCTTTTCATGGCAGAAATACTTTTTTCATTTTCATTGTCAGCCCTGAATTCTACCCTTTCCATTCCCCATTTTTCAAAAGCAAACTCAAGCAGGAGAAATTTACAGTTTTTATTCAACCCCGTTCCCTGAAACTCTTTTCCATACCAGGTATAACCCAATTGCAAGGATTGATTGGCAGGCTGAATATCATAAAACCGGGTACTGCCAGCATACTTATTCTTTTGTTTATCAAAAACAATAAAAGGGTATTCTTTTTTTTCGTCTTTTGCATTTAAAGCAGTCTGCACATATTTGTGAAGGTTGTCTTTGCCTGCTGCCGTTTGCAATGAAAATTTCCATAGCTCTGGTTCATTCTCGCTGAAATTTTTTAAAAAATCAACGTCGGACAATTGAAGTGGTCTTAACAATACCCGTTCATTTTCCAGTACATAATATTGATTCAAATTGATCATTTAACTCATTTTTTTAAAGATTTGTGACGACCCAATTCAGCTTTAATTCGCTAAAAATAAGGATATTGCAGCCTCAAAATTAATAAATTCATGTGCGGAATAGTTGGTTACACGGGTCCGAGAGAAGCTTATCCTGTTATTCTTAAAGGTTTAAAAAGACTTGAATACAGAGGCTACGACAGTGCAGGCGTAGCACTTGTAAACGGTGATTTAAGGGTTTATAAGAAAAAAGGCAAAGTAAGTGAAATGGAGGAATATGTTGTTGGAAAAGACCTTCATGCCCACTTGGGAATAGGACACACCCGCTGGGCCACACACGGCGAACCGAGCGATAGGAATGCCCACCCTCACCAGAGTGCAAGTGGCAACATTGCCATGATTCACAATGGCATCATTGAAAATTACACCTCCATCAAGCAGGAGCTGGTAAACAAAGGCTATCATTTTCACAGCGATACAGATACCGAAGTTCTACTCAATTTTATAGAAGACATTAAGCAAAACAACAACTGCCCGCTTGAAGAAGCTTTGCGTATTGCCCTAAAAAGGGTAGTAGGGGCCTATTGCATTTTGCTGGTTGATAAAGACAGCCCGGACACAATCATTGCAGCTCGTAAAGGCAGTCCGTTGGTGATTGGCATAGGCAAAGGCGAACACTTTTTAGCCTCAGATGCTTCGCCCATTATTGAATACACGAAAGAAGTGGTTTATGTCAATGATTATGAAATTGCGATTATAAAGCCTGATGAACTGATTTTAAAGAACCTGGGTAACGAAAAGCAGACACCTTTCATTCAAAAGCTGGACATGGAACTGGCGGCCATAGAAAAAGGCGGCTATGACCATTTCATGCTCAAGGAAATATACGATCAGCCACAAACCATTTTTGACTGCCTGCGGGGCCGTCTGAATGCAGCGGCAGGCACCATTACCATGAGTGGTGTTGACAGCAATCTTGATGCCCTCATCAATGCACCCCGCATTGTGATGGTGGCCTGTGGCACAAGCTGGCACGCCGGCATGATAGCCGAATATTTGTTTGAAGAACTATGTCGCATTCCTGTGGAAGTGGAGTACGCAAGTGAATTCAGGTATCGCAACCCGGTTATTAATAAAGGCGATGTCATCATTGCTATTTCGCAAAGCGGCGAAACGGCAGACACACTGGTGGCACTGGAAAATGCCAAAGAAAAAGGCGCATTTATTTTTGGAGTAGTGAATGTGGTGGGTAGCAGCATAGCCCGTATGAGTAATGCAGGAGCGTACTCACATGCAGGCCCTGAGATAGGCGTAGCAAGCACAAAAGCCTTTACAGGGCAACTGGCCGTTCTGGCGATGATGGCTTTTAAAATTGGCTACGCAAAAGGCACATTGGACGAAAAAACATACCTGCATCTGCTGGCTGAATTGTGGGCCATTCCTGAAAAAATATCTGAGATATTGCAGGATACATCCAACATTCAGGCGATTGCAGAAAAATATAAAGATGCTTCCGATTTTTTGTATTTAGGCCGCGGCTACAATTTCCCCGTCGCTTTGGAAGGAGCTTTGAAACTAAAAGAAATTTCCTACATCCACGCCGAAGGCTATCCTGCCGCAGAAATGAAACATGGTCCCATTGCATTGGTGGACGATCAGTTGCCGGTCGTATTTGTTGCGACTAAGGACAAATACTATGAGAAAATAATAAGCAATGTGCAGGAAATAAAAGCCCGGAAAGGAATGGTGATAGCGGTGGCGACAACCGGTGACAATGTGATACCGGAAATGTCGGACGACGTGATGTATGTGCCTGATGCAGATGAGGCACTGGCCCCGCTGCTTAGTGTGATCCCTTTGCAATTGTTGAGCTATTACATTGGCGTGGCAAAAGGGCAGGATGTGGACAAACCACGCAACCTTGCCAAATCAGTGACTGTAGAATAAATGTTCAGCTAATATTGAAAAGGCCGTGCAATATCCCTAAATTGTATGGCCTTTTTTATTAGGCGAAAATAACCCCTTAAATGAATTGAAGAATGTCCACATCTACAAACGAAATAAAGAAAATAAAGATTAACTCTCTTGGTTACGATTTTATCCCCGAACCATATTTACCAGACAATTCCGATGAATATTACCTGCGAAATAGTCAGAACAACAACGGAATCGCTTACCGGCAATTGACGGCTTACGAAATAGAGGTGTTGGTTAGAAACAGCAATACCTGCGAGAACTGGAACAAGCTGCTTGTGTCCGATTTGTTTAATCCTGAACTGGTCAAAAATTGTAAATTCTATGGACTGGTACGCATTGGCAAGCTCGAGCCCTTTTGTCTTGAATTTAGCGATCTGAAACTGCCAGTGGGTATTTATAACTCCACCATCATTAGTTCTGATTTTGGCGACAATGTGGTTATTAACAATGTGAACTACCTGTCGCATTACATAGTGGGCAACGAGGTCATGATTACCAATGTAAATGAATTGATCACCACTAACTCTGCCAAATTTGGCAATGGTATTTTAAAAGAAGGTGAAAGTGAAGATGTGAGAATATGGATGGAATTGTGTAATGAAAATGGTGGACGTAAGGTAATCCCTTTCAATGGAATGACACCTGGCGATGCCTGGTTGTGGACGAAGTTCCGGCAGAATCAACATTTGCTGGAAAAATTTAAACAATTTACCGAGGCTCAATTTGATAAAAAGAGGGGCTATTATGGGGAAATAGGCGACAGGACAGTCATCAAAAACTGCGGCATCATCAAAGATGTGTGGGTAGGCAGCGATGCCTACCTGAAAGGAGCCAACAAGTTAAAAAATCTAACCATCAACTCCGGCCCGGAAGGCAAGTCGCAAATAGGAGAGGGGTGCGAAATGGTGAATGGAATCATGGATTACGGATGCCGTGCCTTTTATGGAGTAAAGGCTGTACGGTTTGTCATGGCCTCACATTCCCAATTGAAATATGGTGCAAGGCTGATCAATTCTTATCTTGGTAACAACTCTACCATTTCCTGCTGCGAAGTGTTAAATTCCCTCATTTTTCCTTCACATGAACAACACCATAACAACTCATTTTTGTGTGCAGCCACGGTGATGGGGCAGAGTAACATTGCCGCAGGTGCTACACTCGGCTCCAATCACAATAGCCGCAGTGCCGATGGCGAAATCGTTGCCGGACGGGGCTTTTGGCCGGGATTGTGTGTTAGCTTAAAGCACAATTCAAAATTTGCAACCTACACCATTCTTGCCAAAGGCGACTATCCGGCAGAGTTAAATATTGCCATTCCATTTTCGCTGGTGAGCAATGATGTGGGAAATGACCGCCTTGTCATTATGCCGGGTTATTGGTTCATGTACAACATGTATGCACTGGAAAGGAACGGAAAAAAATATTTAGACAGGGACAAACGAAAAACAAAATTGCAACACCTGGAGTGCGATTACTTAGCACCTGACAGTGTAGGAGAAATGCTTAAGGCACTCAATTTGTTTGAAAAATTTACAGGCAAAGCCTGGTACAGGAACAATCAGCAAGCAAAAGAAAAGAACGAAATAAATTGGGTAGTCAAAGGAAAAGAATTGTTGGAAAACAACGATCCCACTGTTGATCAGATGGAAATATTGGCTGAAGGGTTTGAAAATACAAAACGAAAAGTTGTGTTGTTGAAAGTTAGTAAGAGCTACCATCTTTTCAAAGAGTTAATCAATTATTATTTCATCAATCAACTGATGAATGTTGCAGAAAAAAGCGACGAAAGAGACATTGAAAAGATAATCGCTAATGCACAGGCAAACGAGATTTCAGCAGAATGGCTAAATGTAGGCGGTCAGTTGATTCCGCAAAATGAAGTGGAAAAATTGATGAGTGATGTGAAGAACGGAACCATTAAAGGTTGGAATGATCTCCATGAGTTTTACGAAAGCCAATCTAAACTGTATAAATATCAGAAACTAACACAGGCATTTTCTGCCATGCAGCAGGCATGGGGCTTTCAGCCAAATGAGATGGATGAAAAACTGTTGACAGAATTATCAGGTAAAGCTTTGCAAACCCGCCGCTGGATGAACGAAGGAATTTATGAATCAAGGGCAAAAGACTTTACAAATTTTTTCAGAAAAATGACATACGAAACCCAGGAAGAAATGGACGATGTTGTGGGAAAACTGGACGAAAATTCCTTTATAGCGCAGCAAAATGTTGAACTGGAAAAATATAATGAAAGAGTTCAAAACCTGAAAAGCATTTTGCGGAAAAATGAAAATCTGAATGCAAATGCACAGCAACCCAGCCTTGAAACTTTGGCATAAAAGAAAAAAGGAGCAATTGCGTAGTTTTTTCTTTCTTAAAAATGGCTGCTTTTAATTTTTTGTTATTGTTCTTGCCTTCTTCAAAGCAGATTTGCCGTACTTGTTTTTCACATCGTCTATCGCCTTGTAGAGGTCTGATTTTTTGGAAATATCTTCAAACAAAGTGGGTTGCACAACATGGTTGGTCAGATGGCTAAGCCTTACTCCCAGTAGCCTGACAGGTGTTCCTTTTTTGTGCAGTTGAGCGAACAATTGTTTGGCAACTTTAATCAACTCTTCATCGCTGAAAGTATGATCAATTGCGGATTGCCGGCTAAATGTTGAGAAGTCACCATAGCGGATTTTAACGGCCACACAGCCGGTTACTTTTCCATCCTGCCGCAATTCGTAGCCCACTCTTTCTGTCATTCGAACCAGTTCAGATATCAGAAACGTCATGTCCGTTTTGTTTTCTTCAAAAGTATTTTCGGTAGAAATGGATTTGGCTTCGTGATAAGGCGAGACTTCGCTGTTGTGTATCCCGTTTGATTTGTTCCAAAGTTCTATGCCATATTTGCCCAGGGCTTTTTCCAGTTCCTTTACATCATGGTTGCTGATGTCGCCGATGGTTTGAATGCCCATAGCAATCAAAGACTGGTAAGTATGTCCGCCAACGCCGGGAATTTTGTCGGCTTTTAGCGGAGCGAGGTAAGCTTTTTCAAAACCAAAAGGCACCTGGATATAGCCGTTTGGTTTGGCTTCGTTCGTGGCTATTTTGCTGACCATTTTGTTGCTGGCAAGCGCAAAAGAAATGGGCAGCCCCGTCTTTTCCATAATCTCTTGCCGCAGGTTGATGGTCCATTGATAAGGGTCAAAATATTTGTCCATTCCTGTGAGGTCAATATAAAACTCGTCAATGGAAGCTTTCTCAAACAACGGTGCTTTTGCTGCAATAATTTCTGTAACAATCCGTGAATATTTGCTGTATTCGCCACGGCTGCTGTTGGTGACAATGGCATTTGGGCAAAGCTGCATGGCCTTCTTCATAGGCATGGCGCTATGAATGCCAAATTTGCGTGCCTCATAGCTGCAAGCCGCCACCACACCTCTTTCGCTGTGTCCGCCCACCAGCACAGGTTTCCCTTTCAGCGATGGATTGTTCAGCACCTCCACCGACACGAAAAAACTGTCAAGATCAAAGTGAGCGATGTATCGTTGCGGGGTGGACATTTAGTGGTGTGAAGATAGAAAAGTGGAAGGGAAAGGGAAATTGCGATTGAATCCGCAAAAGTATTATAGTTATAAATGCAAGAAACTGTTTGGAAAGTAATAAAAATTTCTACCCGATCATGCCTTTTTACTTTTCTTTACAGATTTGACCACAATAACCCACTGTATTTAACAGTTTATGGGATAATAAAAGTTATTTTTGCCAAAAAACTACAAAAAACGAAAATATTATGCTAATACAATTTTCGGTTCGAAACTTTAAAACCTTTAAGGAAAAGGCCATTTTAAATTTAGTTGCTTCGAACTATGATAAAGACACTAGAGAAATTGAAAATATAAAGACAGACGATGACTTCAATTTGAGAATTGTAAAAAGTGCTGTAATTTATGGAGCAAATGCAAGTGGCAAAAGTAAAATCATAGAAGCTTTAATTTTCATGAAAAATTTTGCAATTAAATCTTCAAAAGACAGCCAGAAAGGAGACTCAATTAATATTGAGCCTTTCAGACTAGAAACGGAATCTGAAGAAGATTCAAGTGAATTTGAAGTAATTTTTGTTTTCAAAAAAGAAATGTACAGGTATGGCTTTGAAGTGACCAAAGAAAAAGTTGTTTCTGAATGGTTTTATCATAAACCAAAAACGAAAGAAATTGAATTATTTTATAGAGAAAAGCAAAAATTTGACATTCATGAACGAAGCTTTAGCAAAGGTGCCATGTTGGCCAAGGGAGACCTTGTTAGAGATAATGCATTAATGTTATCAGTTGCTGCTCAATTTAATGATAATGGTGCAGGCAAAGTTTTAGAATGGTTTAAAGGTCTAGGAACCATTTCAGGGTTAGACGAAAAGGGATATCAAGAGTTTACAATAGGAAGAACTAGGAGCCCAAAGTATAAAGAACAAATCCTTGAATTGTTAAAAGCTGCTGATTTAGGTATTAAAGACATTACATTAGAACCATTAGATATTTCTAAGCATCCTAAAATGTCCAAGGAATTAAGAGAATCAATCGAAAAGGAAATGAAAGATAAAAATGCAGAATTTTTCTCTGATGTTTTGACAACACATAGAAAATATGATTTAAGCAAAAAATACGTTGGAGATATTCAATTTTCACTTGAACATGAAGAATCATCTGGAACTAAAAAATTTTTTGCATTAACGGGTCCAGTACTTGATACTATTGAAAATGGTTCTGTTTTAATTGTCGATGAATTAGATTCAAAACTTCATCCAAACTTGGTTTGCAAAATTGTTTCGCTTTTCAATTCAAAAGAATTAAACCCTAAAAATGCACAACTTATTTTTAATACTCATGACACAAATCTTTTAAGTTCAGGATTATTTAGGAGAGACCAAATTTGGTTTACTGAAAAAGATAAATATGGAGCATCAAAATTATTTTCCCTTGCCGATTTCAAGTCGGAAGTAAGGAAAACTGACAATTTTGAAGACAACTATATTCGAGGAAAATATGGTGCTGTACCTTTCTTAGGTGACTTTGATAATTTTATTAATTCTAAAAAGTTGCTTTCGCATGAAAATGAAAGATAAAAAGGCAGCACAAATTGAAGGAAAACAAAAGCATTTGGCAGAGCTAGCAACGGTGAAGGCCAGAAGAAGGGCTGAACCATCTTTAGAAAGAGTTGCTCCGACTAAGACTGAGAAACCCACAATCCTTATCGTTTGTGAAGGTAAAAACACAGAGCCTTCATATTTTAGACAATTTAAACTTACTTCCGCTACAATAAAGGCTATCGGTAATGGGTTTAATACTATTTCGTTAGTTAAGGAAGCAATAAAATATTCCAAGAAGAAGAAAGTCAGTGGTAATCTTATGTATGATAAGGTTTGGTGCGTCTTTGACAAAGATGATTTCTCGGATAATGATTTTAATAGAGCGATAAAATTTGCTAAAAAAAACAAACTTGAAGTTGCATATTCAAACCAAGCCTTTGAGTATTGGCTCATTCTTCATTTCAAAGACCATCAAGGAGGAGGAATGAACAGAAATGAATATGATAAGACCATTAATGACTACATAAATCCATTAGGTTCAACATATGACGGGGAAGGAAGCAAAACAGTTTCAGAAGATTTTTTTGAAATACTAGATGGCATTGATAAAGCAACTAAAAGACCTAGAATTAACCTCGCAATTTCAAGAGCCAAAAGAAACTATAACCTTTTGACTCATGCTAGTCCAGCTACCGAGGAATCATCAACAACTGTTTTTAAATTAGTTGAAGAAATCTTGAAATTTGTTTAGTTCCATTGGTTTGACAAAGGCTATGCAGGTAATTGGATTTGAACAATTAAACAGACGGAACAACAATGTTTGTAATTTTATTTAGAAGAAAAATTATTTTATCAAAATTCTCATCTTTTTTTCATGGTCACCCCTCCGCATACAACTCCAACAACCCCTCAGGCAAATTCACAAATACCTGCTTCTTCTTTTGATCAATTTTCAGCAGGCTTTCCTGGTGCAGGGGAATAAGGGCTTCGTTGCCTTTGTACATGATTTTGCACAGCACCTGCATGGGTTGTTCTATCACTTCTATCACATCGCCAATTTCTTTCCCTTCGTTTATCATCATAAAGCCGAGGAGTGAGATGGGTGAAGACTTTGCGGCGAACTTGTCGAAGTCAGCTTTCAGCAGCCAGACTTCTTTTTGCGCCAGCCGTTTGGCATTTTCTTTCGTGTTATAACCTTCAAGTTTTACAAACACTTCCGCCTCATTTTTTGCTGCGGCAGATTCAATAAAATAAGGTAGGAAAGAACCTTTTTTTTCTTCAATAAAAATGGTTTGTAAGCCTTTGAAATCTGTTCTTTTGCCGAGGGCATGTTTGACGACAACCTCGCCTGTGAGGCCATGCGGTGCAGTAATTTTTCCTATACTGAAGTAGTCGTTCATGGATGCTAATTTGAAAATTTGAAAATTGCTCAATTTGAAAATGAATAAGATTTGAATCGACCAATTAACCAATAAACAAATTAACCAATAAACATTACAAAAAAGTCCCCAATGATTGATCATCAGGGACTTTAAGAAGATGTTGGCTCTTATAAATTATTTATTCTGCCGGAGTTGTTTCCGCTGGTGCATCAGTGGCAGGTGTTTCTGTTTCTGCGACTGGTGCTGGTGTCTCAACTGGTTTTTCAACACGTCTTACAACTGGTGGATTTCTCCTTGCCCTTTGCTTGTTACGATTTTCTTCGTTACGCTTTTGAATTTGAACTTCGTGATCAGAATGCCATACTGCAAATTTTTCCATAGCAGTGGCATCGTCAAACAAACCTAAAGTCACGCCTCGTAACAGGTGTTTCAGGTACAATACTCCTTTGAACGAAAGGATGCGGCGGACAGTGTCTGTCGGCTGGGCACCTTGTTGCAACCAATCAAGCGCCTTTTGGCGGTCGAGCTGTACTGTTGCAGGTACAGTCAGAGGATTGTAAGTGCCAAGTTTCTGGATAAATTTTCCATCTCTTGGTGCACGGCCGTCGGCTATTACAATGAAGTAAAAGGGACGCTTCTTGCTTCCGTGTCTCTGTAATCTCATTTTTACGGGCATCTTAAATAAAAATTTAAATGCGGTTAAGAAATAATTGTGGATGGCAAATGTAAAGCAACACATGTAATCTGCAAAACAAATAAGAAAGACTTTTTTTAGCTTTTGAAGAAAATGTCTTTTTTGGTTATTTTATTTTGATTTGTAACTTTTAAAACTTTGCCTTGCTTCATTATCATTTATTAAAAAAAGTGCAAATGATTTTAACTTGTTAAAAGTTTTCATTAAAAATTTCCAATAGTAGCCATGACAGCATTACTCTGCAAAAGTTAAAGAAATCATCGTAAATTTTCTTCACATTTGCTGTGCATTTTTTTTACACCAATCACGGTAGATTTTTTGTGGGGTGTCAGGAGAATTGAAAACCATTTTCAGAATGACCAAAGGAAAAATTAAGTTGACCATTGTTTTTGTACTCGGCATGGTTGCCGGAGTAATAATTATAGCCCAACTTGCATTTAGAAACAACGGGCAGCCGCAAAAAAAAGAACAACAAAGTGAAACGGTGCCGCCACAGCTCTACCTGCCAAAGCTACCTTCGGAAATATCGTTTGCAGGTGAAAAAGTACCCCTCGAAAGACCTGAAGTGTATGAAGCTTTTGACCGTGAACTGATTTATAATTACAACAACGCAGGTCATGTCAGCTACATTTTAAAGTTAAGTAAGCGTTACTTTCCTTTTATTGAAAAAAAGCTGAAAGAAAATGATGTTCCCGACGATTTTAAATATTTGTGTGTAGCTGAAAGCAATTTGCAAAACCTGGCTTCAGGCGTTGGTGCCAAAGGTTTCTGGCAGTTTATGAAAGATACCGCACCAGGTTATATGGAGGTGAGTGACTATGTGGATGAACGATATGATATGGAAAAATCTACCGAAGCGGCCTGCAAATATTTGAAAACCGCTTTCGCTAAATTCGGGAACTGGACGGCCGCCGCGGCCTCCTACAACTGTGGAATGGGTCGCTACAGCGATCTGTCCAATTTTCAGCAAACAAAATATTATTACGACCTGCAATTGCCCGATGAAACAAATAAGTACATTTTCAGGATACTGTCATTTAAATACCTGATGAGCCATTCAAAAGAAATGGGTTACATGGTCAGTGATTCCAATGGTTACAAGCCATACACCACCCGGCCTGTCACTATTTCTTCTTCTATCCCAGACCTTGCCCAATGGGCGATTGACAATGGAACAACTTATAAAATGCTGAAAATTCTCAACCCCTGGCTCCGTGACAGGTCGCTGATTGTAAAATCCGGCAAAGTCTATATAATAAAGTTGCCCGCCTAACGTTATCTCATTGAGGGTTTGAATTCTTTTAATGTTTTTGCTCTTTTAAATGGTTGGATGACTACCATTTTGTACGCAGGAATATTTTCAGAATCATCAACCGTTTTTGAAATTTTTAAAGGGGCTTAACACCCCCTTTTTTCCGTAACGTTTCTTATCAACTATATTTTATGTTTTGCATCCAATTATCTATGAAAAATCTAAGAGTAATCATTTTGCTTATTGCAGCATTTTTGCCCACTCTTTTGTTTGCACAATGCGTGCCTGTCAATCAAAACAATACACTGCAGGGCTGTGGCAGTCTGATTTACAACGGAACGACTTACACATCTTCCACAGTCGTGAATGACACACTGAAAAGTGTTGGCGGATGCGACAGCATTTACAGGTCAACCATCATTGACATTGTAAACCCTGTGACACAAAACATAGCCATTCATGGCTGCAACAGTCTTGTGTTTAACGGAACGACTTACAACAATTCAACCTCCGCAGCAGATACTATGAAATCATTCAGCGGTTGCGACAGTATTTATGTCAGTGCTGTCATTACTATTGATCACTTAATTGCAGTGTCAAACATCTCGGATTTTGCTGGTTGCGGCAGTTTTGTTTACGGGGGTAACACCTACAACTCATCCACCGTGCTGGCAGATACAGTAAGGGCTGTAACAGGCTGCGACAGTATTTACAATATCGTAAACATTCGGGTGGTGAAGCCGGTAACGCAAGTAAATGTTTTGCGGGGCTGCGATAGCCTGGTCTATAATGGGGTTACTTACAAAAACAACAAGACACTGAGAGACACGGTAAAGAGTGTGCTCGGTTGTGATAGCCTCTACAATGTGACAAGGATTTTAATCCAAAAAAATGTACCGATATTCCAAAGTACTTCTTTTACTGCCTGCAGAAGCGTTGTGTATAACGGAGTGACTTATACAGCTTCCACTGCCGTAAAAGATACAGTCAGAACTGTTTTGTTTGGCTGTGATAGTGTTTATAGAACGACAAACATTATGATACAGGACATTGCTCCGCAAATACAAACGATCTTTCTTTTTGGATGCGATAGTGTGGTTTACAACAATAAAAAATACACAACATCCGTCAGCACAAAAGACACTATTAAAAGCTCCTTTGGCTGCGACAGTATTTTGATCAATCTCAACATTAATATCTCTCTGCCCGCAACAAAAGATTCCATTACGCTGAGAGATTGCCACACCGTTACTTACAATGGCATTACTTACACAGATTCAACCATTGTAAGAGATACAATCAAAACTGCACTTGGATGTGACAGTATTTATAAAATCGCCAACATTATTGTTAGAAATGTGCAAACAAGTCCGAAGGTTGACACTCTGTTCGGGTGCAATAAAATCACTTTCAACGGCATTGAATATTCAGACTCTGCGGTTGTTTTAGACACCATCAGAACAGCAGAAGGTTGCGACAGCATATTCAGGACAACCAATATTATTATCCGCAAATCAACACCATTGCAACAGGATACAACTGTGTTCAGTTGCACCGGCACAGTGATCAACGGAACGACTTATGATTCATCGGCCATTATTTCAGATACTATCAAAACGGCTTTGGGATGTGACAGTATTGTACACACCACCCACCTAACTATTCGAAACCTGGCTCCGGCCACAGTTTCCGATACATTGATTGACTGTAACAAGGTGATCTTTAACGGCATTACTTACACAGCTTCCACCATCATCAGCGATACAACAAAGACGGCTGAAGGATGTGACAGCATTTACAATATCACCAACATCCGGATAAAGGTGACGACTACTACGCAAAGCACCACATTCACATCGTGCAGCAGTTTGTTTTTTAACGGGCATTTATATACCAGTTCTGCCGCCATCAGCGACACAATAAGAACTGCGGGGGGCTGCGACAGTATTTATAAAATTACCAACCTCGACATTCAAAACAATCCAACCAGGAAGGATACAACGATTACAGGTTGCAATAGTCTTGTATTTAACGGAATTACTTACACCAATTCTACCGTTTTAAAAGACACGGTAAGAAGCATTCAATATTGCGACAGCATTTACCACACATACAATCTCATTGTCAAAAAAATAACTCCCGTAAGCCAGGTCAATCCCATTGCAGGCTGCAATACGGTTGTGTTTAACGGCATCACTTACAACTCATCAGCAACTGTTTTAGATACTTTAAAAACACCGGAAGGATGCGACAGTGTTTTTAGAACCAATGTCATTACGGTACAAAATATTGTGCCTGTCAGCCACACAACTTACCTCACAGGTTGCAACTCATTGATCTATCAAGGCATTACTTACACTTCTTCCACCAGCCTTGCTGACACTGTCAGAACTGCATCGGGTTGTGATAGTCTCTACAATATGACCGACATCAGAATAGTAAGCCCGGTAGCAGAAAATAATACTGTAACGGGTTGTCATGGTAGCGTTGTTTTCAATGGGGTAACTTATACTACTTCTACAGTCATATTGGATACATTAAAAAGCGTGTCGGGCTGCGACAGTATTTACCGCACCAATACAATCCATGTTGAAAACATTGTCCCTGTCACTCACATAGCCAATCTTTCAGGTTGTGGCAGTGTCTTATTCAACGGGGTCACTTATACTGCTCCCACAATTCTGAAGGATACAGTAAAATCGGTGGGCGGCTGCGATAGTTTGTATAACCAGACAAACATCAGCATCACATTAGTACCTGTGACCAACTCTGTTTCTGTGAATGGTTGCGGAAGTGTTCTATTCAATGGCATTACTTACACTTCATCCACAGTGTTGAATGATACTTTGAGGGCATCAGGTAGTTGTGACAGTATTTACAACGTCACAACAATCAACGTACAAAATGTAACACCATCCAACGCTATTGTCATTCACAGGGGTTGCAGTGGGAGTGTGGTCTTCAACGGGGTGACTTATACCTCTTCCACTATTATAAAAGATACTACAAAGAGCATGTATGGCTGCGACAGCATCTATACAACTCACAAAATAATTGTTGAAAACATTAGCCCTGTCAGCAGCACTTTGTCATTGTCTGATTGCCAGAGTATTGTTTATCATGGGGTCACTTATTCTTCATCTGCAACCATTGCAGACACAGTAAAATCTGCCGGCGGTTGCGATAGCATTTATCTGTCCGTCACCATTACCATTAACTCGCCCATTGTGCAAACAAGCACCTTAAAAGGCTGCGGAAGTGTCATTTTCAATGGTACGACCTACACATCTTCAGTCACCATTTCTGATACAACAAAAAGTGTCAGCGGATGCGACAGCCTCTACAAAATCACCAACATTATTGTGCAAACAATTGTACCAAAAACAGAGGTTAATACTGTAGCCGGATGTAATACATTTATCTTCAACGGCATCACCTACACCACTTCAACTGTTTTGCATGACACACTGAGAAGCATGGCAGGTTGCGACAGCATTTACAGGGTCACCAATATTATTGTTCAACACATCACTTCAACCACGGTCAATCATCTGCTGAAAGGCTGTGGCAGTCTTATTTTCAATGGCATTACCTACACATCATCTGCTGTCATCAAAGACACTTCAAGAAGCATAGGCGGCTGCGATAGTTTGATTACAATTACAAGCATTCACATTGTCACGCCCATCATAGTTAGCCAAACCTTGCAGGGCTGTAATAGTCTCGTGTTCAATGGCGTGACTTATACTTCTTCCGCAACAATTAAGGATACTGTAAAAACGGCTACAGGTTGCGATAGCTTGTATCGAACCACAACAATCAACATTCAAACCATTACACCAACAAATGCAAGCAACCTGGTTGCAGGTTGCAACAGTGTAGTGTTTAACGGGGTTATTTATACCGCTTCGCAAATATTATTAGATACTTTGAGAACAACCGCAGGCTGCGATAGCATCTTCCGAACCAACAACATCATCGTTCAAAACATCACTCCTGTCACAGCAACCAATTCATTTGTCGGTTGCGGAAGCTATGTTTATCATGGCATCACTTATACTGCTTCAACATTCATCAGCGACACCACAAAAAGCATAGGAGGATGCGATAGTTTATACAATACCACTAGCATCAGAATCATCAATCCAATCACAGTCAGCCAAACTTTGCAGGGTTGTAATAGTCTTGTTTTCAATGGAGTAACGTACACCGCTTCCGCTGTTGTGAAAGACACCGTAAAAGCTAATCTCGGTTGTGATAGTTTATACAGAACCACAACCATCAACATTCAAACTATTACCCCAACCAATGCAAGCAATCTGGTTGCGGGTTGCAACAGTATAGTGTTTAATGGTGTTACTTATACCGCTTCGCAAATAGTGTTGGATACTCTAAGAACCACCGCAGGTTGCGATAGCCTTTTCAGAGCAAACAACATCATTGTTCAAAACATCACTCCCGTTATAGCGACCAATGCATTTGTCGGTTGTGGAAGCTATGTTTATCATGGCATCACTTATACTGCTTCAACAGTCATTAGTGACACCACAAAAAGTATTGGCGGCTGCGATAGTTTATACAACACCACAAGCATCAGGATCATCAATCCCATCACCGTCAGCCAAACTTTGCAGGGCTGCAATAGTCTTGTGTTCAATGGCATCACCTACACAAGTTCCGCTGTTGTGAAAGACACCGTGAAGGCAATAATCGGTTGCGATAGCTTATACAGAACAACAACCATCAACATTCAAACCATTACACCAACCAATGCAGGCAACCTGGTTGCAGGCTGCCACAGTGTAGTGTTTAATGGTGTTACATACACGACATCTCAAATTGTATTGGACACTTTGCGGACGACTGCGGGTTGCGATAGCATCTTCAGGACAAACAACATCATTGTTCAAAACATCACCCCGGTTTCTGTCAGCAATTACCTTGAAGGCTGCGGAAGCATTGTTTACAACGGGGTCACTTACAACACTTCCACAGTGGTACTTGATACCACAAATAGCATTGGTGGCTGCGATAGTTTATACAACACGACCACTATCAACATAGTCGTACCAATAACGGTTAAAAACAGCTTGCAGGGTTGCAACAGTCTCCTGTTCCAGGGCATCACTTACACATTATCAGCAGTCATAAGCGACACCATTAAAACGATCAGAGGTTGCGACAGCCTGTACACCATTACCCGCATCAACATTCAGAATATCACCCCCGTACCCGGCACCAACCATGTCAAAGGTTGTAACAGTCTTGTGTTCAACGGCGTTACTTACACCTCATCAACTGTTGTGTTAGACACGTTGCGAAGCACTGTCGGTTGCGATAGCATTTTCAGGACCAATTACCTCACCATTCAGAGCATTACCCCGGTCACCAAAACGGCTACAGTCAGCGGATGCCGGAGCGTTTTATTCAATGGTCTTACTTACCAGGCATCAACCGTTGTCAACGATACTGTGCGGACAGTTGGTTTTGGTTGCGACAGCATTTACAATGTCACCACCGTCACGGTCAACAATCTGAACCTCAGTCTCACCGCCACGCCCAACCCCATCATCATTGGCAACAATGTTGTTTTGCAGACAAGCGCACCAGTTCCTTACACGGTTCTTTCATGGTCGCCGCCTCGTCTCTTTGCTTCGCAAACTGCCCTTTCGCAGACCTTTAAAGCAGACAGCACAAGACAAATCAGTGTCAGCGGACTATCGTCTGCAGGCTGCACCGATACTGCATCCATCCTGCTCACCGTCAACTATCTTGACCAGTTATACATCCCCAACACCTTCACGCCAAATGGCGATGGGCGCAATGACGAGTTCAAAGTTTATGGTAACAACGTGACCTCGGTAGAGATGAAAGTTTTCAACCAGTGGGGACAGGTCATCTATAGTGGCAGCGACCCCACAAGAGGATGGAACGGCTATTTCAACGGCCAGTTGCAGCCCATCGGAGTCTATGTCTATATTGCCAAAATAACCTTGAAAGACAATTCAGTCGTCAACAAAAAAGGAACACTGAATTTGGTGAGGTAGTGTTTTTAAACAAAAAACTTTCCTGAATATTTTTGATAAAAAAGGCTGCCCGTGTTGGACAGCCTTTTTTCTTTTTGACCCGGCGATAGTTCTCTGTGCAGCTCCGGTTGTCCACAGGATGCTGTGCATGTCACTCACTTGTACCACATCTTTTCATGGGGTCGCCAACAGTCCCGGCATTTTTTGAAAGCAGTGTTACGCCACGTTTTGATTCATGGCCTTTATCGCATTAAGGAGGGTACCTTTTGATGTCATTTCTTCTTCAATGTCAAAATCATCCTGCAATCCAAGCCAGAATTTAGCAGAATTTCCAAAATATTTACTTAACCGTAAAGCAGTGTCAGCGGTAATTCTGCGGTTGCCTTTGATGATTTCAGATATTCTGGTCTGAGGAATTTCGATGTCTTTTGAAAGTCTGTATGCTGTGATGTTGAAAGGAACAAGGAACTCTTCTGCAAGCAC
>JAYTGA010000022.1:0-2515 GCA_043733905.1 Segetibacter sp. | reverse complement strand
GCTACATATCCGCCTGTGAGGTCGCCTACAACCGCATTACGTTGGGAAAGGATTTGGAACAAAGTATTGATGGCGACAAAAAAAGTTTTACACTGCAATATATTGACTGGAATCCTGCTACCTTTTTAACCAATAATGTTTTCCATGTTACAGAAGAGTTCCGTGTAATGCGAAGCACCAGCAAAGAACATTATGTGCCGGATTTGGTTTTGTTTGTAAATGGTATTCCCCTGTGTGTAATTGAGTGTAAGCGGCCTGACATGAAAGAACCACTGAGCCAGGCAATAAGCCAGCACCTGAGAAGCCAGCAGGATGATGGCATCCGCAGCTTGTATGTGTATGCACAAATGGTATTGAGTATTGCAACCGACACAGCCAAATACGCCACCAACGGAACAACAGAAGAATTTTGGGCGATATGGGATGAGAAATTTGAAACCAAAGCCAATGAGCAGGAATACAAAGCCATTTTACAGCAGCTAAAAAATAAACCGCTAACTGCAGCACAGAAAAATAAATTGTTTGCAGACCGCTTTCGCTATGTACGTTCTCATTTTGATGCGTTGGAAAGTGAAACCATTGAGCCAACCAAACAGGACGAATATCTTTACAGCTTGTGTCGCCCTGAACGACTGATGGATTTAATTTTCAATTTCATTTTATTTGACAATGGAGAAAAAAAGATTGCCCGTTACCAACAATACTTCGTTATAAAAAAGTCAATCAAACGCATTTTAAGTTTGGAAAACGGTAAGCGAAAAGGCGGCGTGGTTTGGCATACACAGGGAAGCGGCAAATCGCTGACAATGGTAATGCTGGCGCAGGCTATTGCATTGTCGAAGACTCCGATACTTTCGGAGGAAAAACAAATCCGTAATCCCAAAATAATTTTAGTAACCGACCGTATTGATTTAGACGACCAGATAACCGGTACATTTCGCAAATGCGGGATGTTTGTAGAGAATGCTACCACAGGTCAGAGATTGGTTGAATTGATGGAAAGCAAAAGCGATTCAGTAGTTACTACCGTCATTAATAAGTTTGAGGCAGCAGTAAAGAAAATTACAAAGCCATTAGAAAGTCACGACATTTTTGTACTGGTTGATGAAGGGCACCGGACACAGCATGGTACTTTTAATATTGAAATGCAAAAGACATTACCCAATGCCTGCTTCATTGCTTTTACCGGAACACCACTTTTTAAAAAAGATAAAAGCACAGCAGCTAAGTTTGGCGGCATGATAGATGCTTACACTGTTGACCAGGCTGTAAAAGACAAAGCCGTTGTGCCTTTGTTATATGAAGGAAGATTTGCAAAGCAAACAGTGCATGAAAAACCAATAGATGAATTTTTCAGTAATATTTCTGAGCCGTTAACAGAGTATCAGAAAGCGGATTTAAAAAAGAAATTTTCCAGAGCCGACCAACTCAATACCGCTGAGCAGAAAATATATGCCATCTGTTGGGACATCAGTTATCATTACCGGGATAATTTTCAGGGCAGAACCCCCTTTAAAGGGCAATTGGTAACGCAGAGTAAAGATGCTGCTATTAAATACAAACTGTTTTTAGATGAAATAGGAATTGTCAGCAATGAATTATTGATTTCGCCACCTGATGAGCGGTAAGGAGAAGACAGTGATTATGCAGAATCAACCGACCGGGTGAAACAGTTTTGGAAAAAGATGATGGAGGAACATGGTACAGCTAAAAAATATCAAAACAATATTATCAACCGTTTTAAAAAATCGGACAAGCCCGAAATAATTATTGTGGTGGATAAACTGCTGACAGGGTTTGACGAACCCAAAAATACTGTTCTCTACCTGACACGAAATTTACAAGGACATACATTACTGCAAGCTATTGCAAGGGTTAACCGTGTTTTCCCTGATAAGGATTACGGGTACATCATTGATTATTATGGGGTGATTGAAAAATTGGATGAAGCTTTGGAAATGTATTCATCATTTGAAGACTTTGACAATGATGATTTGTTGGGAACGCTGACTAATATCAATGATGAAATAAAAAAGCTGCCGCAGAAACATTCTGAGTTGTGGGATATTTTCAAAACCGTTTCAAACAAAAGAGATGCAGAAGCCTACCAGTTACTATTGAAAGATGAAGCAGTTAGAGTTGTATTCTATGATAAACTTGTTTCGTTTGCAAAAATATTAAAACTGGCATTTTCTTCTATTGACTTTCACAAAGACACAGATGAAAAAACTATCCAACGTTACAAAGATGATTTGGCATTCTTCATTAAATTAAGAACAGCGGTATTGCAACGCTACTCTGATGTGGTTGATTACAAACAGTACGAAAAGCAAATTCAAAAACTGATTGACACACATATTCAAACCGAAGGAGTTGAAACCATTACCGAATTAGTAAACATTTTTGATAAAGAAAAATTTCAGCAGGAATTAGAAAATACCACTGGCAAAACAGCAAAGGCCGACAAAATCGCCAGCCGGACAGCAAAGCATATTACGGAGAAAATGGAGGAAGA